>JAMOQH010000041.1 GCA_027064085.1 bacterium
TTCACTATCAACTATTCCTCCGTTTTCATCAAGTAAAACATACATTTCTGCACTGTTAACCGGGTCACTATGTGCCCCTACTTCTCCACGACCTATACGAGTTACAACTTTCTTAATCTGCTTAATTGTTAAAAGTCTCTTTTCTACCAAAGTTGTAATTCTCATACTTTCTGTCAAAGCAATAGACGGTGAGAGTGTTAATCTCACCATGAGATTACCTTCTTTAAGCTCGGGAGTAAATTCTGTTCCAAGTCTAGTAAATAAAAGTCCTCCAAGGAGAAGTAAAAATACAGCTAAAACAACAGATAATGCTCTAAATTTTATAAATAAGGATAAAAATCTAACATAAATATCTAATAATCTATTCTTGAACTTAGCAATAAATGAATCTTTAGTTTCTTCTTTTTTTGCCTTAGGAGCTTTCATCAAAAAAGAAGAAAACATTGGAGCAAGTAGAATCGCAAAAATAAGTGAGCCAATCATAGCAAAAACTATAGTATAAGCAAGTGGTTTAAATGTTTTCCCTTCAACCCCCTGCAAGCTAAAAAGTGGTATAAAAACAATAATAATAATACTAATTGCAAAAACAACAGGTTTTACAACTTCAAAAGAGGCATTCATTATAGTTTTTATTCTATTACTGTCCTCATTATCCTTATTTTCTCTTAATTTTCTATCAACATTTTCAACCACAACAATAGTTCCATCAACCATCATTCCAATAGCAATTGCGAGTCCTCCAAATGACATGAGGTTTGCCGAAATTCCAAAATATTCCATGCCAATAAAAGTAAAAAGTACTGAAAACGGTATAGCAATAATAACAACCAAAGATGGCCTAATTGAGCCCATAAATAAAAATAGTACAAGCATTACAAATAATATTCCTTGTAATAATGCACTAGTTACAGTATTTACAGATGCTTGAATTAAGTCTTTTTGTTGATAATAAGGTATAATTTTAACACCATCAGGAAGCATTTTGTTGATTTTTACTATTCTTTTTTCAACTCTATCTATTACAGTAGATGAGTTTTCACCATAAAGCTTAATCACCTGCCCTGCAACAACTTCTCCTTTACCATTTGAGACCTGTACTCCTCTTTTTATTGCTGCTCCTATTTTAATATTTGCAACATCCTTCAAATATACAACCCTTCCATCATAATTTTTTATTACAATATTTTCTATATCACCTTTGTTTTTAGCAAGTCCAACAGAGCGAATCATTAATTCTTCAGAATTTTTCTCTAAAAACTGAGCTCCAATATTACTATTATTTTTTTTAATTTTCTCAACAACATCATTAATTGTTAAATCAAATTTTAACAAAGCTAGTGGATTTATTATTACCTGAAATTGCTTTTCATCTCCTCCAATTCCAAGTACTTCGGTTACTCCTTTTACCGTTTGAAGATTAAATTTAACTATCCAATCTTGCATAGTCCTCAACTCTTCAAGACTATATCTTCCAGTAGTATCTTCAAGGTAATAAAACAAAATCATTCCCATTCCTGTTGATATTGGCCCCATTTCTGGAGTTCCAAATCCTTCTGGAATATTTTCTTCTGCCTCTTTTAACCTTTCTGCAATTAATTGTCTTGCAAAGTAAATACTCATTTCATCTTTAAAGTAAATATTTACAACTGATAAACCAAAATTTGATACTGACCTTATATTTTCAACCCCTGGAATCCCTGCGACAGATGATTCAACAGGAAAAGTGATGTATTTCTCCACTTCCTGAGGAGCAAGTCCATCAGTAAGTGTAAAAATTTGTACCAAATTAGGGGATACATCAGGAAATGCATCTATTGGTAATTTTTTATATGAATTATAGCCCGTAGCCATAATCATTATTGTTACTACAAACAGCAACAATCTATTTTTTAACGAAAATTTTATTATATTATTTAACATTTTATCTCCATAAATCATTTTGAATCATGAGGCACAGCAATGCAGTGCCATCAAAATGAGACGAGGCAATGCCTCGTCTCTACTATTGCCATTAATGCGTCTCTACAAATTAATGGCTATGCCCCTCACCAAAAGATCCTTTTTGTAATTCTGATTTTATGCTAAATGAATTTTTCTTAACATAAATCATACCCTTTTTTAACCCAGATAAAACCTGAATATTTTTACTATCTGATTTACCAAGTGTAATTACTGTTGGCTCAAATCCATCATTATCTTTTGTAAAAACAACGGTATTTCCTTCAAGTTTTTGTATAGCTCTTTTATCAACAATAATATCTGCATATAAAGACTTAATCTTTATATATCCAACAATAAACATTCCAGGAAACCATTTTCCATTTTCATTATTGATAATAACTCTTGCTGTTGCTGTGCGAGTTTTTTCATCTATAAATGGTGTCAAATAATCTATCTTTCCTTCAATAACTTCATTGTTATTACTATTTTTAATTCTAATTGTTTGATTAAGGCGTACTAAAGCCAAATCATTTTGATATAATGTTATATTAACCCAAACTGTTGATAAATTAGCAACAGTAAAGATATCTGTTTCATCTTTTATATACTCACCAATTGAAATATGTTTTTGTATAATTTGTCCATCAATAGGAGCCTTTATTATATAATTCCCTAGTGATTTACCTGATTTTATATTATTTATTTGATAAGTAGATATACCAACGGCAAGTAGTTTGTTTTTAAACATATTTAATTGAATCTCAGCTTCTGATAAATTATTTTTTGCAAGTAAATATGACTTTTCTGATGTAATTCTTTTTTTCCATAATCTTTCTTCTCTTTCAAAAGTAGAAATCATTAGCTTTTTTCTTTCTTTCATACTTAAGTATTGTGATTTTAACTCTGCAAGTTCTTTACTTTCAATTAAGGCAATAGTTTCTCCTTTTTTTACTTTATCACCAAGATTTTTATATACTTTTTTTACTTTTCCTGATATTAGAGGGGTAACATGAGTAACATTATTTTCATTAAAAATCACTTCACCAGTAACTCTTTTTTCAATATTAATTTCACCACCTTTTACTGAATCTAATTGAATATCAAATTCTTTTAACTCTGCATTTGTTAATTTCACTACCTCTTCATGATTTTCATGATTTTCATGATTTTCTCCAAACAATACCACGGTAAATATCATCATCATTATAATTATATATTTTTTCATTTTATTCTCCTATTTTAATAAATAATTTATTCTTAATTTTAGTAAATTAAATCTGCTTAATTTATTGATATACTCTTCTTCAATGCTGATAAAAGTTTTTTTGGCATCTAATAAATCAAGGTATTTAAATTCCCCTTCCTTATATCCTTCTCTTGCAATTTCCAGAGATTCTTTGG
>JAMOQH010000042.1 GCA_027064085.1 bacterium
ATTCATTTTTGGCAACTTTTGTAGACCCATGTCTATCTAATAAATTTGTAAATAACTTTGAATTACCGTGAATATAATCATTTTGATATTTCTTAATGTATAATTTATCATTTAAAAATACAATTTTTCCTTCTTGAATTAATCTGTCCATTGTTTTTTTACTTACTGTCCACCGTTTTCCATCCGGCGGATAATATACTTTTCCGCATGATGGATCTTTTACAGGGTAATTCATTGTTTTTCTTTTATATATTCCTTCATTTGTTTTAACAGGATATTCCAAGTTGTACTTACCTTTTTTGTCGTGATATTTATACTTTCTCGTAAACTTGTTTAAATTAACGCTTAATTTTGTTATGTCTTTCGCATACATAAGAATACTTTCCGTAATAGTTCCAATCAATTTTTCCGTATTTCCCGGATAGTTTTTCTTTTTCCATACAAACATAGTTACATAATTATGCCTACCGAATATTTCATCCATTAAAATCATAAGATATCCTATTTCGGGAGATTCTCCGAACAAACTTCTTGAATTATCAATTTGCACAAAGATTACACCGTCTTCTTTCAACAGTTCTTTTGCGACTTCTAACCTATTTCTCATAAATGTTAACCATTCCCAATGGTCAAAAGTATCGTTATATTCTAATATACTGTTTCTTGTATTATATGGCGGGTCTATGTATATTACTTTCACTTTTCCTTTAAATTCTTCCAATAAAGAATAAAGAACTATAACACTATCTCCTTTAATAATTAAGTTATCTGTTATTGTGTCGTATGGCAAACATCTTTTTTTATTTACCACCGGATCCCTGTTAAATTTGACAAAAGGGTGTTCTCCGCTCTTATCAATTCTTTTAATGTTTATAAAAGGCTTTGGCTTTAACATTTTGTTAATTCTATATCGATCACATATTATTGAGTAATAAACTTTTCTTTTCTTTATAGTAGTATTATCGCAACAATTATCTTCTTTATTTATAACCAAACAGTCTTTATTTTTCCAATTAAGTGTAACTTTTTTTTCTTTATCGGTTTTATATCCTTTGCTCATTCTTTATCTCCAGTAATCGATTTTTTGTCACTTTGCAGTACTTTTCATTTAGCTCTATACCTATCCAATGTCTATTAAGTTTTTCACAGGCAACTAATGTAGAACCACTTCCGCTGGTAAAATCTATTACAAGGTCGCCTTCTGATGTATAAGTTTTTATAAGATACTCCATTAAGACAAGAGGTTTTTGAGTAGGATGGTATCTGTTTTTTAATTCTCTTTGTGCATATATCAAGTTAACAGGATATCTATATCCATTATTTACTGTTGTATAATTATTATGTGTCCCATTTTTTCCCAAAAATTCCGCCTTATTTTTTTGTCTAATTATCCTGTAAGGATTGCCTTTTCTCATCTGTGGATTGTATTTGCACTGCTTTTTATAAAAAACCAATATCTCCTCTGTAATAACAAGAGGTCTTTTTTTAGCATTTAAGTTGCCAATTCCTTGTTCTTTTACCCATATCCAGTAATATTTAAATTCATTAGGATTGCTCATTATTAACTGTCCTGTAAACAAACCTTTTGAAAAAAGAACAATGGGAGCTCTTTCCTTCCTTATTCGCTTTAAATTTAACCACATGTCTTTAAGAGATATTACTGAATCCCATTGGCATTGAGTTATGCCAAAAGGCGGATCCGTAATAATAGCGTCGAATGTATTTTTAGGAAACATGGGCATTATTTTGAGACAATCTCCTTGATATAAGATGCCTCTTTCAGTTTCAAAATATCTATTTTTTTGAGGAAATCTATCTTTCCAGTTCATTTAATATTCTTTCCTTTGTTATTTTGCAATATTTTTCTTTTAGTTCAATTCCA
Organism: bacterium; assembly: GCA_027064085.1. Taxonomy (GTDB): domain Bacteria; phylum UBP6; class JAFGXH01; order JAFGXH01; family JAFGXH01; genus JAMOQH01. Next base: position 1,883 of record JAMOQH010000042.1, read on the forward strand.
ACCCATCTCCTATTTAGTTTTTCACAAGCAACTAAAGTTGTTCCGCTCCCACAAGCAAAATCTAAAACTAAATCACCTATGTTTGTATAAACTTTTAATAAAAATTCAATTAATTTTACAGGCTTTTGGGTTGGGTGTAATCCTCTTTCCATGCTAAATTTCAAAATATTGGGTTGATAAATATAATCACTTGTTCCAGATAAAACCCTTTCTTCGTATCTATCAGTGTCAACCTTAGTTTTATCTTTATAACATCTCGGTTTATTTCTCCTTTTATTTTCTTCCTTTCTCTTAATTTTTTGGGGATAAAACTTTGGTTGCTTTTTATAAAAAACTAATATATTATCAGTATATCTAGGAGGTTGCTTCTTAACAGATAGAGGATTAGTTGGACGTTCTTTTTTCCAAATCCAATCGTATTTATATTCTTTTAAATTACTAATTCTTAATAAACTTGCAAAAGGTTCACTGCCAAACAAAGCAATAGGGGCTCTATCTTCTCTTATCCTCTTCAATTCTCTCCACATATCCTCAAAAGGTATAACTACATCCCATTTGCACTTTACTAACCCATAAGGTGGGTCTGTTATTATAGCATCAAATATCTTTTTGGGAAATTTACTCATAATTTTTATTGCTTCTGCATTATACAAAATACCTTTATCGGTTTGAAAGTAAATGTTTTCTTTTGGGAATTTATCTTTCCAACTCATTTGGTATTCTCTCCTTTGCTATTTTACAATAATCCGGATTGATTTCAATCCCTATCCACTTATAATTTGATTTTTCTGCTGCTACTGCCGTTGTACCTGAACCTATAAAAGGATCAAGTACAATGCCATTATCCGGGCATCCTGCTTCTATGCAAATTTTAGGTATTTCTATCGGAAAAGTCGAATAATGATGCCCCTTAAATATTCCTATGGGTAAAGTCCATACGGATCTTTTATTCTTATATTTATATCCATCTGTCTTAGCAAGTTCTAACTGTTGCTTAAAATAATACCTTTTATTTTTAGTAAAAAAATAAATATATTCAATATTATTCGTGAAACGGTCCTTTGCTGATTGAGGCACGGGATTAGTTTTATTCCATATGATCGTATTACGCAGTAACCATCCTCTGTCTACCATACCTATTGCAAATCTTTCCGGAATTAAACAAAGAGACTTAGATAGATACTTTTGTTTAACTCTAACTGGAGTAAATTTACTGCCTTTATTGTTTCGTTGAATTTTAGACCTATTGCCTCCCGTTCCTTTGATTTTTGAAAAGTAGGTATCTCCTATATTCACCCAACAGGTTCCGCGAGGTTTAAGAACCCTATAAATTTCATTAAACACCTGCCATATTTTTTCAAGATATCTATTGAAATCGTTTTCAAGACCTATTTGTCCTTCTGTGTGATTATCACGCATAAGCCAATACGGCGGAGATGAAATTACGCAGTC
>JAMOQH010000043.1 GCA_027064085.1 bacterium
CTATTTCATCACCATCAATATCAATAGTATAAACACCATCACCAGTTGATTCGTTATGGTTTAATATTTCCATACATGATTTCCTTGCTGCATTTATATTTAGTGCAAACATAAACACAAACATTGTAATAAAAAAAGCTCTCATTTGTTTCCTCCTGAATATTCATGGCTAAACTTAAACAATACTAGTTCTATATACATTCAAAACTAAAAAAAATCAAGGAATTATTAAACATTACTACTTTGCTCCTACAATTTAAAATTTTTCCTTGACAAATTAATATTTCAATGTTAATTTAATAAAGTTAGTGAATATTCACTAACTACAATATTGGAGTTTATTATGTTAAAGAAGAAAATATTCTCAGTTTTGGTAATAGTTATCATGCTTATTTTAACAGCTCTCTCTCTTTATTACATAAAGAAAAATGCTCATATTGAAACAAATCTTGACAAATATATGCCTCAAAAACACCCTGCGTTTGTTTATAGTAATAAAGCAGAAGAAGAATTTAACATTAAAGATGCCATTCTTTTTGTTGTTAGTAATGAAAAGGGAATTTACAATAAAAAAACCCTGAATAATGTAAAAAAACTATCCAAAGAATTAAAAAAAATAAAAGGAATTACAAAAATAACCTCTCTTTACACCGCAGATAATATTGTTGCAGATGATGGTTCATTAACAGTTAAAAGATTTTATAAAAGAGCGCCTTCATCTGAAAACAAACTTAATAAAATAAAAAAAGCCGTTGAATCAAATGAAATGATTTATGGTAGAATTGTTTCAAAAGATGAGAATTCAACTCTTGTAATTGCAGAAATAAAAGATAATGCCTTTACTGATACTTTTTATGAAAAAATGATGAATATCGCTAAAAAATACAATGGTCATGATAAAGTTATGGTTGCAGGAAGACCCATTATTGAAGGAACTATGGGTAAACTAGGGCCTAAAGATATGAAAAAAATGGTACCAATTGTATTTCTTGTTATTATTGTAATTTTATTTTTCATAATGAGAAGTTTTAGAAATACATTTTTTACAATACTGGTTGTTGGATTTTCCACAATATGGACATTTGGGCTTATGAGTGCTATGAATATTCCTATTTATGCTGTTTCAATCATGATCCCAGTAATGTTAATTGCAATAGGCGTTGCCGATGGAATACATATTTACTCACATATGACCATTTATAAAAGAGAACATCCAAACAGAAGTATAGTTGACTTAATTAAAAATATGTATAAAGAGCTTTGGCGTCCTGTTGTAATGACATCAGTAACAACAGCAATAGGATTTATATCATTGCTTACATCAGAAGTTTATCCTATCAAATATTTTGGTATGTTCACAGCTTTTGGTGTAATGAGTGCAATGGTTTTATCACTTGTTTTAATACCCGCAGGTGTATTATTGTTTAATTTCCCAAAACCAAAGAAAAAGGATATTCATAAAGATAAAAACAAGGGTAAATTATCAAAATTTTTACATGAACTTGCAGGAAAAGTAATTAAACATAAAATAGGTATTGTAATTACAACAGTAATAATATTAATAATTTCAGGTTATGGAATTACAAAAGTATGGATAGACAGTAGTTTTCTTAAAAATTTTGAAGAAAACAGTGAAATAGTTCAAATTGACCATTTTGTAAACAAGCATTTTGGGGGAACTTCAACTCTAAATGTAATATTAGATGGTAAAAACAAAGATACATTTAAAAATCCTAAAGTATTAAGACTCGTAAATAAATTACAAAAAGAAGCAACCAGAAATAAAATGATTGGTAACTCATTTGCTTTAACTGATTATATAAATAGAATGAATATGGTAATGCATGCTAATAATCCCAAATACAACACAATACCTGATTCTAAAAATGCTGTTGCACAATATCTATTACTATACGAAATGTCCGGAGACCCTGATAATTTATGGAAAACAGTTGACTATGATTATAAAAAAATGAATTTGGTATTTCAGTTAAAAAACGACAGCTCAAAAACTATTAAAAAAAATATTGCCATAATAAAAAAATATAAAGATAACTTTAAAAAACTTGGTATTACAATTAGATACGCTGGCTCTGGATATAAAGCTCTTGTATTTACAGAATTAATTTTAGAAGGACAAATTAAGAGTCTCGTTATATCGTTATTAATAATTTTAATTCTAATTTCGTTAATTTTTAAAAATATTGTAATTGGAATAATTGGTTCTGTTCCTATTATCATAACAGCAGCAATAAATTTTGGTATTATGGGGCTACTTAATATTCCTCTAAGCTCAACAACAGCATTATTATCAAGTATTTCCGTTGGAATAGGTATTGATTATGCTATCCACTTTATAGAAAGATACAAAATATACTCAAAAGGTTCAAACAATAAACTTGAAACGGCCTCTCAAACTATGGACCATTCAGGAAGAGCTATAATATTCAATGCTTTTGTTGTAATTTCAGGTTTTTTAGTACTAACAGTCTCTGTTTTTCCACCAAATAGAGAGCTAGGAGCATTAGTATCGTTAAATATGTTTACAAGTTTTATAGGAACAATTACAATTATGTTGTTATTATTATTTAAGAGTAATATTTATTTTAAAGATTCAAAAGCAGATAATTCTGCTTCAACCACCTCATAGAAGGTGTTTTACGCAGTAAAATAAGCCCATCATGGTCTTATTTTAATTTTTTATGGAGGATAATGACATGAAACATCTAATTACACTACTCACAATGGTTTTACTTACCACAACAAGTACTCTTGTAGCAAATCCAACAGGAAAAGAAATTATGGATAAAGTTTACAACCGTAAAACCCCTAAATCACAACAAGCAGTATTAAAGATGACCCTTGTTAACAAGCAGAGCAAAGAAAGAATCAGAAAAATAAAGCAATTTACAAAAGATTTTGGTGATGTTGAAAAAAGCATTATGTTTTTTATGAGTCCTGCTGATGTTAAAAACACATCATTTATGAATTGGTCTTATGATAAGATAGGAAAAGATGATGACCAATGGATTTACTTACCTGTTATTAAAAAGGTAAAAAGGATCTCATCAGATAGCAAATCAGATTATTTTATGGGCTCTGATTTTACCTATGATGACTTAGGAGACAGAAAACTTGATGATGATACTCATAAACTATTAAGAGAAGAAAAATTTAAAGGAAAGGAGTGTTATGTAGTTGAAAGTAAGCCAAAAGATTCAGACTACATGTATTCCAAAACAATTACATGGGTTGTAAAAGGAAAAGATT
>JAMOQH010000044.1 GCA_027064085.1 bacterium
ACGGCACTCACTTTGCGAGAAGCGTGGTTCTCACGCTGGTGAGTTTTGGAGTTTCCTAATACGGAAACAGAACCGGCACTCACTTTGCGAGAAGCGTGGTTCTCACGCTGGTGAGTTTTGGAGTTTCCTATACAAATTCCTCACCTCCTTTTGCTAACATAATTTTACCTTCTTCTTCAAGTTTTAATGAAACATTAACAATTGCTTGCTGTGCTTTTTCTACATCAGATAATTTTACTGGTCCTAGCATATCTAAATCATCTTTTAAGTATTCGGCTGCTCTTGAAGACATATTCTTAAATATTTTTTCTTGTAAAGCTATTGGAGCAGTTTTTAAAGCCATTAGCAAACTATCATTTTCAACTTCTTTTAATATTGTTTGAATTGCTTTGTCGTCGACATTCATTAAATCATCAAAAATAAACATTAACTGTTTAATTTCATCTGCTAATTCAGGTTCTAAATCTTCAAGATTTTCCATTAATATTCCTTCTGTTGATTTATCCATATTGTTAAATATTTCAGCAACCATTTCAACTCCACCTGCTTGCTGCATAGAAGTATTACCCATAGATTTTATTTCTTTATATAATGCTTCTTCTATTACTTGTATGATTTCAGGAGAAATTGTATCAATTTTCGCCATTCTTAAAACAACATCTAATCTTGTTTCATCATCTAGTATCTGTAATATTTCGGCGGATTTAACTGGATCTGTATATGCTAAAATAAGAGATATTGTCTGAGGATGTTCTTTTCTGATTAAGTTAGCGATTGTTCTTGATTCTACATTCATTAATGATTTTAATCTTGGTTGGTCTGTATCATTTATGCCTAGTAGTTTTTTAGCTTTTCCTTCTCCAAGAACACCAGATGCAATTTTTTTAATATATTCTCCACCTTGAGATATTGAAAGCATATCCTCACCCGCTTCCATTAGAAAACTTTTAAATATTGATAGTAGTTCTGGTTTGCTGAGCATAGATAATTCTGGCATATAAGTACCTAACTCTTTGATTTCTTCATCAGAAAACTTTCTGAAAACTTCAGATGCAATATCTTCTTCTAATATACTTAAAATTGCTAAACTCTTAACTGTTGCTTTTATGTTTGATAGATCTGCATAAGAAGATTCATCAGTATTATTATTCTCTTTTACTTGAGGTTTATTGTTTTCTTCTACTTTTTTTTGTGCTTCAGGCATATTTTCTCCTTATGTTAAGTTTAATCATTTCTTTAGCATTTTACCTCTTACGAAATGAATAGGAACTTAACTTTGTAAGAAGCATCGTTCTTACGCATGTTAAGTTTAATCATTTCTTTACCCATTATTAATCCAATATCTTAAGATTTGTAAGACATTTTCTGGGTTTTCATAAGCAATTTCATTAATTTTCTTTCTTAATTTGGCTTCCAATGATTCCTCATTAATAACATCCTCTTCTTTATTAGTATCGGATTTTGTGCTTAAATGTTCAATACCTGTTTCACCATCATTTAATGCATCAATTATTTCCTTTTCTGATTCAGATAATTCCATTAATCCGTTACTTGCTTCTAATTCATTAATATCAAGAACTTCCTCTCGCATTGTTGCCCAATTTAAAATTTTTCTTAAAATTAAAAATGCTACAAGTAATAATAGTATATAGAATAAATATTTTGAGATTTTAAAATAAAATGCAGATTTTTTATAAAAAGGAGTGGGTTTATATACATCATCTTTAACTTCTTTAAAGGGCATATTTGCTACTTCAACTTGATCACCTCTTTCTAAATCATAACCAACAGCATTTTTAACAATATTTAATAATGTTTTTATTTCTTTTTCTGTTCTAGGTACATAAATATTATTTCCCTTTTTATCTTTCTTATAGCTTCCATTTATAAGTACTGCAACAGATATTTTTTTAACATTTCCAATACTTGATTTAGTACTTTTTACAACTTTTGATACTTCATAGTTTCTAATTTGGCTATTTCTAGTTTTTTCACCACTATTTCCTTTGGTGATTGTTCCTTTTGCAGTGCCATTTTCAGGATTATTAGACTCACTTCCAGGTATTCCACCAATTTTATTTTCACCATTTATTTTTTTTTCGTCTAATAGCTTCTCAGATCTAATAGCTGTTGCATCAGGATCATATGACTCTTCTGATTTAGCCTTTTTGTCAAAATCTAGTAATGCTTCAACTTTGACTATAGCGTTTCCTACTCCTAGGGCTCTATCTAAGATATCTTGTACTTGTTTTCTTAGTTTTTCTTCATATCTTTTTTGATATTCTAATGGTGTTTTATCTATTCCATTATTATTATCTTGATTTAATTTATTACCATTTGTATCAACAATTGAGATATTTTCTTTTTTTAACCCTTCTATACTTCCTGCTACTAAAAAAAGTACTCCTTCAATTTGTTTTTTAGTTAAATAATCATTTTTTTTTAACTTTAATACTATAGATGCTGTTGCCTCTCTATCATCTTCTCTAAAAATAGCTTTTTTAGGCAATACTATATGTACTCTTGATGACACAACTGCTGAAAGTTGATTAATTGTTTTAGATAATTCTCCTTGTAATGCTCTTAAATAATTAAGCCTTTCCATAAAGCTAGTCATACCATATTTTTGTTTATCAAGTATTTCAAAACCAATTCCATTTCCAACAAGTTTTTTTTGTGCAAGAGTTAGTCGTAATTTAGCAACTTTTTCACTTGGAACCATAATGTTTCCACTATTTGTAACTTTGTAAGGGATTTTCATTACTTTGAGTTCTTTTGAAATACTTGCAGCATCTTCTTGTGCTAAATCTCTATACAAAAATGAATATTCAATTTCATCTTCAGATGCTAGTAGTAAAATTACAACAATTACTACAAAAAATAAAGAAAAGAATATGGCTGCTTTTTTTACTAATGATAAATTTTTAAATTTTTCTAGAATATTTTTCATTCCATCCATAATTACCCCTATTTTTTATCAAACATTCATTCGCATCATTTCTCTATAAGCATCAATACCTTTATCTCTTACTTTGGTCATTAATTTCAACGATATTTCTGCTTTTTGTAAAGATAACATTACTTCATGAATATTTCTATTATTATCACTTGTAAGCAAACCTTCTATATTTAAATCTGCTGTTTTCTGTTCGTCTGCTACTTTATCAACAGCATTATTAAGCTCATCTTTAAAAGATATTTTGTCATCGCCAGATTTTTGACTAATTTTACCTTTAGGGTCTGTATTCTGTATTTTTGTGGTATTGCTTAACTGGTTTACCATTATATCTGTTAGTTTCATAATCCTGCCTCCTAAAGATTACAACTGTAGTTGCAATATTGTTTCCTAGTTTTAATTTTTTGTCATTTCAACCACCAAACTTGGTGTTTTACATGTAGTTTTAAGCCTTAGTATAAGTCTTAAAATTATTTATATATGCTGTTTATATAATAAATTTAATAACTAAACTTCATTTTAATCAACTTAGATAATATAGGAGAATAGTAATATCTTTTAAAATAAATAAAAATATGATATAAAGTGAAAGGATAGATGAGGTATTATTTATGGTTAATAAAATAAATTTAGCATTTTTATGGCATATGCACCAACCCAATTATGTTGACCCTATAAAAAAAGAATTTATAATGCCTTGGGTAAGGCTTCATGCAATGCAAGATTATTTGGATATACCAAGTGCTATTTTAAAACCTGAGAACGCTAAAACAAATATAAACTTTGTTCCGTCTTTATTAGAACAATTGGAATTTTATATTGATAAAAAGTACAGTGATAGTTATTTAATGGTTGTTGAAAAGGATGTGAAAGTCTTAACAGATCTAGAAAAGAATTTTATTGTAGATAAATTATTTAATATCAATATTGAAAAAGTTGTTTTAAAATCAACTAGATATAAAGAATTATTTCAGAAAAAGGAAGATTTACTTATTACTAAAAAGGATAATATTGGATTAGAATTTTTTGAACAAGAAATTAGAGATTTACAAGTACATTTTCAATTAGGTTGGAGTGGAACTAAACTTAAAAATAATATTTTTATAAAAGAATTAATAAAAAAAGATAGAGGTTTTACAGAAGAAGAAAAAAATAAATTATTAACTATTCAGTATCAATTTTTAATAGAAGTGAGAGATTATATTAAATCATTAGCTAATAATAATAATTGTGAAGTTTCAATAACACCATTTTATCATCCAATTATTCCTATCATGAACGATATAAGCAATGTAAATAAAGCTTGGAGTAATTCAAGTATTCCAAATAATTTTTCGAATATGTCATATTATTCTAAAAAGCATTTAAAAAAAGCAGAAGATTATGCTATTAGATTTTTTGGTAAAAGAATAACGGGAATGTGGCCAGCAGAAGGAAGTGTTAGTAAAGACTTTTTAGAACTTTTACAAGAAACAAAAATAGAATGGATAGCAACCGATGAAGCTATTTTAGCCAAATCAAGGGGGTATTCTCCTTCTCTTGATGAATTATCAACACCATACTTGTATAATAATAAATATATCTTTTTTAGAAATCATAGCTTGTCAGATAAAATTGGTTTTGTTTATTCAAATTGGGATAAAATTGATGCTGTAAATAATTTTATTGAAGAGTTAAATCACTTTAGAGCGAATATTAATAGAGAAGAAGCTCTGATTACTATTATTTTAGATGGAGAAAATGCTTGGGAATACTATGAACAGCATGGAGAGCCCTTTTTAACTGAGTTATTTGATAAATTATCAAATGTTGATTGGATAAATTTAACAACATTTAGTAACTATATTGAAAAAAATAAAAAAATCATACCTTCTCTTGATAATTTAATACCTGGTTCATGGATAGATGGTAATTTTAATACTTGGATTAATGAGCCTATTAAAAATAAATATTGGGAATATTTATTTCACTTAAATAACATTATTAAAAATAGAAGGCTTAATAATTTAATAGGATTAGATACTTTAAAAACTATTGAAGAACACTTTATGATTGCTCAAGGTAGTGACTGGATGTGGTGGGCTGGAGAGGGGCATAGTAGTTCCAATGATTTGGATTTTGATTTGTTATTTAGAAATTATTTAATTAAAATTTATTCTTTGTTAAGCCTAGATGCTCCTATAGAGTTATATTCTCCGCTTTATTCAAAAGTAGAAGTAATAAATTATAAAAAGCCATTACATCTAATCACACCAAACATTTCAGGTAAATTAGATGATTATTATGGTTGGGTTTCTAGTGGAGAAATATTGCAAGAGCAAGGTGCAATACATAAAACAGATACTATCATTAGCAAGGTATTATTTGGATTTGATAAAGAAAATATGTATTTTCAATTGTCATCATCTATTGATTTAAAAGAATTTGGTAAAAGAGCTTATGTTATTTCAATTGAATTTGTTGATTTTAATAAAAAGATAGATTTAATTTCAAATAATAATGGAGTAATTTCCTTTATTGATGAAGTTTGTGAAGCAAGTATTAAATTTTCTTGTATTAAAGAGTCTTTTGAGCCAAATGAATCTATAAAATTTAGAGTTTTACTTAACGAAAATGGTAAAATAATAGAAAGAATACCTAATACAGATATTATTGTTGTAAATTATCCTAGTGATGATTTTGATCTTACAAATTGGTATGTTTAAGGAGTAGATATGTCAGAATTAAGACATGATCCAATACAAAAAAGATGGGTTATTATTGCATCTGATAGGGGAAAACGACCTATTGATTTTAAGCAAGAAAATATAAAAAAAGAGCTTAACTTTTGTCCTTTTTGCAAAGGAAGTGAAGCTAAAACTCCAAATACTATTAGTGATATACTTGGTAGTGATAATCAATGGCGAGTTAGAACTGTTCCTAATAAGTATCCTGCTCTAAAAATTGAAGGTGAATTAGATAGAAAAGCAGAGGGTATTTTTGATGTTGTAAATGGAATTGGTGCACATGAGGTTATTATAGAATCACCTAATCATGATGATGATATTACTTTGATGAGTTATGAAAATGTTCAAAAGATATTAATAATGTATAGAAATAGATTAAATGATTTAAAAAAAGACAGTAGGTTTAAGTATATTTTAATATTTAAAAATCATGGTGTTGCAGCGGGAGCCTCTTTAGAACATCCTCATTCTCAAATAATTGCAACTCCAATTACTCCACGAACAGTTTCTGCTGAATTGCAAAGTGCGAAAGAGCATTTTTTATTAAAAGAAAGATGTATTTTTTGTGATATCATAAATCAAGAGTTAAAAGAGAATAAAAGAATAATATATCAGGATAATCAATATGTAGTTATGATGCCTTTTGCTTCTCGGTTTCCATTTGAAATGATGATTGCGCCTATGCCTAAAAAGCATAGTCATGATTTTTCTGAATCAACTGATGCTGATTTGTATAATCTTGCTGTTGTCTTAAAGGATACTTTATCAAAATTAAAAAAAGGTTTAAATGACCCTGCGTATAATTTTTTAATACATACTGCTCCTAACAGAAACTCAAATAAAAGAGGTAATTTAGATTGGAATACAATAGAGAGGGATTTTCATTGGCATATTGAGATTATTCCAAGGCTCACAAAAAAAGCAGGTTTTGAGTGGGGAACAGGGTTTTATATTAATCCAACACCTCCAGAAGAAGCTGCAGAATATTTAAAAAAGATTAAATTATAGCAGAGCTTTTAGTTATTTTAAAGCCTTGTGTCTTTTCGATAGAAATAATAAGATTTTTAAATTATAAAATACTTGAATTATCAATGAAATTCTTGTAGAATAATGTTTTATTTGAGGTCTTAGATGAATAAATTAATAATATTTTTTACAGTTTTTATTTCAATTTTCTTTTATTCTTGTTCAACACATAAAGCTTTTGATGTAGAAGATGAAATGATGGGTGGTCATAAAGAGGCAACAGAATCTCCTATAGGAGTTTTTTGGCCATCATTAGAAACAACAAGTAGAAAGGCGAAAAAGAAGTCAGAAAACTTGATTTCAGCATATTATTCACTTTTTTATATTCCTAAAAACAATGAATTACATATTACTTCAATTGCGAATAATCAGGTAAGTGAAATAAAAGTAAAAGACGCTGCTGCTCCAACAGATGTAATACTTGTTTCTGAATTTAAGGGAGCAACTATATATAAACTTTTCTTTAATGATGAAAGATCAAAGAAAATTGAAGCTATAATTGCTAAAAAGAAGAAACTAAATAAAATTAAGAAAATACATATAAACGCGATGAAGATTACAGAGGATCCTGAAGTAATGGTAAAAAAGATAATTCTTAAAAAAATAAAAGATAAATTAGCAGAAAGGATTCAAGAGAAATATATAGATAAAGACTACAAGCTGAATGCTAATTTTTTAGTTGTAAAAGTTTATGATTTTAGATATAGAAATGTTCAAAAAACAATAGAGTTTAAATTTGATTATATATTTACAAAATTAAAAGTTACTAAACCTGATTATGCTGCTAACTTAGGCTCAATTGAAGATAGTATTGCTTCAAATATGGAAAATGGTAATTACAAAGAAGCACAAAAATTTAATGAAATTTACAAGCCTATTGCTCCAGATAAGGTGAAATATTATAAAAATGCTTATATTATAAATATGAAATTAAATGATAAAATGGCTGCTGTTTTGGTTTTAATAGAGCAAATAGAAAATACGGATAACTTAAAGCAAGATAAAGATAATGTAAAAATAATTAAAAGTATATTTAAAAAAGAACTTAAAAGAAGAGACTGGTATAAATTTAATAGAAATATTACTAAAAACTATAGAAAGTACTTAAGAGGAAAACTTAAAAAAGAAAAATTTGTTGAAGTTTTAAAAAATCTTGTTATTGAGTATTCTTTAGATTAATCTACCATCTTTTATATTCAAAACTCTTTTTTTATATTTTTTTATCATAGAATCATCATGTGTAGCGATAATAACTGTAGTTCCATTATTATTAGCTTTTTCAAAAAGGGTCATAATTTCTAGTGTAATTACAGGGTCTAGGTTTCCTGTTGGTTCGTCTGCAAGTAATATTGCAGGAGAATTTATTAAGGCTCTCGCAATCGCAACTCTTTGTTGTTCTCCACCGGATAAATTAAGAGGGAAATAATCTTTTCTATGTTCTAAACTAACTGCTTTTAGCATAGAATTTACTCTTGTTTTAATTATCTTTTTAGGAAGATTTAATATTTCAAGTGCGATTGCGATATTTTCAAAAACTGTTTTGCTGTTTATCAATTTAAAATCCTGAAATACAACTCCGATATTTCTTCTAAGATATGGGATTGAGTTGTGCTTTAACCTTGAAATATTTTTATTTTTTATTAAAATTTGTCCTTTGGTAGGCATTTCTTCAAGAAATAATAATTTTAGTAAAGTTGATTTACCTGCTCCACTTGCTCCTGTAAGAAATACAAATTCACCTTTATCAATTATCATATTTACATCTTTTAAGACAACATTTTTTCCATCATAACTTTTATAAACATGAAACAACTGAATCATAAATCAATCCTATTATATTTTAAATATTTTGGATATTCTTTTTTTATTTTATCTAAATAGATTTTAGCTTTTTCTTGATTATTATTTTTATATATTGATATTAGCAAGTGGTAGTATAGAGGATTTTTTTTATTTATACTCTCCACTTGTTTTATATTTTTATTTTTCAGATAGTTTAAATATTGTGATATTATACTAAAATATGGGTCATTTGGTAATACTAATGAGTATTTTAGTGCCATTTCTATATCTAAATCATCAAGTAATTCAGAAAGTACTATTGCTGTTTCTATATTTTTATTAAGTGGCGTTGAATTTATATTGTGTTTGTGCACTGTATTGAGTTCATTATTCTTATTTTTTTTATTTTTTTCTCCATTTGTATTTTTAGTAGGATAAAACACTGTCTTATCCTTACTCTTGGCGAGATCAGTAGATTTATTTATTTCTTTTTTTATATTTTTATTATCTTCATTTTTAGAGTTATAAATGCTTATTATCTCTTTGTCTAATAGTTTTTTAGGCTTTTTATCAATAATAAATTCTAAAGAATTTATTATTGATTTATCAAATTTTTCTTTATTAATGAGTTTTAGAATATTATTAACATTTTTATTAAATTCTTTTTTAGTATATTTATCTAATAATATATAAAGTTTTTGTTTAGCTTTTTCTTGGTATCCTAGATTATAGATAGAATTAATCAATTTAATATTTTTACTTAATGAATCTTTTTCTTTTTGTAATGAAAAAAAATTATTCATATCACTACTAGAATATATATTTAATGAAAATATAAATAAAATAAAATATTTAATAATCTTATTCATTATACCTTTTCTATATAATATTCTTTTACTCTTTTTAATATGGTAAGTCTTTTGGATATATCCTTGTTTAATATTTTAGCATGAGGTTCAACTTCAAGAAATGGTTCAAGAACAAATATTCTATTAAACATTTCTTTATGAGGTAAAGTTAATCTGTAATCATTCATTATTATATCATTATAGCTAAGAATGTCTAAATCAAGAACTCTATCTCCCCAGTGTTGCTCTTTGCTTCTGTTTCTTCCAAAAGTAGCTTCTATCTTTAATAAATTATCTAAAAGAGAGTAGGGGGAAAGATTAGTTTTAGCTTTAATAACCATATTAAAAAAATTTTTAGTACTATTCTTACCAACTGGTTCGGTTTCATATATAGAAGATTGTTTTATTATTTTAACTTTTTTTTCTAATTCTTTTATTGCATTTTTTATTTGTTCATTTGGATTTTTTTTATTACTGCCTAATCCAATATATACAGTAAAAAACTTATTATTTATCATTTTTATTTTTTCCCTTAGCTTTTTCAAGGTTAATTTTGGCTTTTAATCTAACTCTTGTGTCTATTTTTCCATCATCATCATCATCAAAACCAATTTGTATTAATTTGTTTTTTCTAAAAAATAAATATGAATCAAGAGTTCCATTATGAGTTCTATCAATGACAACTCTATTGAGTTTTTGATGTTTATATAAATATCTTTTATATGGTTTGATGTTTTCATTAATTGTTAAATCTTTGTTAATTGGATTTTTTTTAAAGTTTTCTTCTTTTATAATAAGATTTTTTTCATAATACCTTATTGTATCAATAAATCCATTTAAGTCTAAATCAATATATTCTTTTTTTATATTACCTTTTTGAGAATAAAATTTATAATAGTTTACTTTTCCATCAAAGTTTAAGTCAATTTCTCTTCTTGATAATATTTTTTTTGTTTGATCATCATTTGTTTTTATTTCTTGATATATTTTCCACATATCAGCATTTCCATCTTTGTTTACATCATAAGATGCAACAAGTGGATTGTCTTTATATCTATTATCTATAATTTTTTTCTTTTTAGTATTTTGAATTATTTTAGTATTTTGCTTTTTCTGTGTTTTTTTATTAGATGAACATGATACAAATATAGCGGTAAGTAATACTAAAAAAGAAATTGTTTTTAATCGTTCCATAATATCTCTATAAAATAATTATTTTAAGCTTTAGTGCTAAAGATTTCCATACATCTAGATTTTCTCTATTAGGTGTAAATGGAGATATATTAAATTTTTTATTTACTTCAATTAATTTTTTTTCGACTTCTTTAATGTTAATTGTTTGAAATTTTCTAATCGTTTTTACATTTGCTTTAAATAATAATTTGGCTGCAGTTGGACCAACGCCTTTTATTCTTAGTAAATCAAAAATATTAACAATTTTCATTAACTTTTCTATTTTTAATTTATATTTTTGAGAATTAAGAGCTCTATCTTTTGATGTCTTGTTAATTAATAAAAAATCATTAGTTGTTTTAATATTATTTTTCTTTAGTTTTGTAATAAATGATTTCTTAATATTGAGTGATTTTGATAAGTCTTCAATATTGTAGGTATTTGCAAAGAGCCCAATTGAAATAATAAATAATAATATTTTAAACATTATTCAATAACTCCATAATAAATTTCTACATTAGAGCCAGGTTGTGGACATTCACCCGATTCTTGTGGAAATAAAATTTTTAAGCATTCCTTTTCACCTTCACCATTTTTACCACAAGGAACTTTTTCTAAATAATCTGTAATATTAATTCTTTCTGAAAATGGTTTATCTAGATTTTCTTTACAAATTCTATAAAGCTCTTCTCCTGTTTTATCTGCGTTTTCTGGTGTAGTTGTATAGGTCCAAGGCGAGTTTAAACTTGTTGTTTTACCATGTTCTAGATTTTTATCTGAAGGTTCAAATATATTAATTACGATAGAACATGGAGTATCTGTTCTATTTATCAGCCTATATTCACATTTACTATCAGCTAATCTTGCTCCAATAAGAGACAAAGGTGTTCCAAAATCTTCAAGACAAATT
Source organism: bacterium (assembly GCA_027064085.1). GTDB lineage: Bacteria > UBP6 > JAFGXH01 > JAFGXH01 > JAFGXH01 > JAMOQH01. Next base: position 11,422 of record JAMOQH010000044.1, read on the forward strand.
GAATATTTATAGCTATCTTTTACATTTTTGGCTTCCACAAGTTTTTCCATCTCTAAAAATCTTCTTCCTGGAGTTGCATAAGAGCCTTTTAGTTTAGTTGTAACTGCATCATGCAGGTTTTCATAAGAAGCTGCAATTTTATCAGCACAGACACCATTGTCACAAAACTGGTTTGCAGGACATGTTCCATTTAATTCTGTTGCAGAGCAGGTGTTTTCTACACACTTAACACCTTTCTCTGTAACTTCGCAATGTTTCCCCTCATCACATTTACCATTTAGGTATTCTTCAGAGCATGCATTTTCAGATATAATTGGAAGCTTGTTTGGTATTCCTGCAGCATTATTAAAACAAGTGGTATATAAGTCTGATGTCATATTACAGTGTGTTGGATCAGTTTCATCATTTGTACATGAACATGTAGTTGTTACATTATTACTGCATGTATTATAATTTAAGTCAAACATCTGTTGTGATAATTGACTTGAGCTATATCTACAATTTTGATAAGCAAATGGTATTGAGGAACTTTGAGATTGTGCTCCTTGACCCATGTCATTAATTTCACCTGTCCAACAATTTAGTGGTCCTACAATAGTTGCAAATCCAACTTTTGTATAATCTCCACCCTTTAAGTTAACAAGAAAATCAAAGTAATCAGATACAGGTTTTAATTTGTTTTGTTCTTCAGCATTTCTGTCTGTAACTACTTTTGTTGCTTCAGGAATAAGATCTGATTGTTCAATACAGTCTCTTCCTCTTACTTTTGCTACTGGAAAATTGGAAAAAGAGGGGTCATCTTCAATTGCTAGTCCTGTTACGGGGTCGTAAGCTCTTAAGCCTGTAGAGCAATCATCTTCATCTCCAATAACAATTACCATTAACTTTGCTTCAGGTCTTAGAAATCCTCTATTTTCTGCATTTAACCTTTCTGGACTTAATGCTTTTTTCATGGCGTCAAGGCCTCTTTCTATGCCGGATCCATCTATACCTGTACACTTAATTGTATACTTTAGCAAATCAACAACATTATCGTTATCTGCATTTTCCAAATATCTTTTAGTTTCATTTTGTACATTGCAATTTAGCTTAATATGATCAGGATTACCTTCAATAGGATCGGGAACTTCTGAATAAGATGTTTTTATTCTAAGTAGCCTACCGTCTTCATTTAATTTAACCGCATCTGATTTTGTTTGAGCATACTCCCACATAGAAGTTGTTATTACTCCAATGTGATAAGATGTTTTGCCCTCATCAGCTGACTTTTTAATCATTTTCATAAAGTTTACAATATTTTGTGCAACTTTTTCCTGTTCCTCTTTCATCGATCCAGAGTTGTCAACAACAAACAATATATCAACAACCACATTGTCTCCACCTTCTAAAGCATATTTATCAATTTTTTGTGATATTGAAGTTGCTCCTAATTGTTGTAGAGGGCGATTTTGACAAGAAGTAAATATTAAAACTAAGATTGAAAATAAAAATAATTGTTTATACATTATTAACTCACAAAAAAAACCTATTAATTATAAGATATATGAATTTAATTGTCAAATATTAGTTTTATATTTAGTTTTTAGGTAAGTAGTTTGGATGAACTACTAAATTACTTGCAAGTCTTTTATTTTCAATCCATGAGTTTAAGAATAGGGCTTTATCAATAATGAGAGCTTGTTCTCTTATTTTTGACTTTTCTGCTTCAAATTTTTCTTTATCAAGATTTATTTTATCTATTTGTGTAACAAGGATACTATCATTTAAATCATATAAGTTAGGATTTATTGTTCCTTTTTTTATTTTAGATTTAAAAATTTCATTCATTAAGTTTTTTACAATACCTAAATTAGGGATATAGCTATAAGGATTATAAGTAATTGCTTTGGCTGTTTCTACTTTACTACCAGGTATTAATTTAGATAGTTCAGTTAAGTTTTTAGCATTTTTAATTTTTTCTTTTATTTCTGACTTTAATTTAGCAATAGCTTCTTTTTTCTTATTTTCTTTTATTAGATTTTTAGAAATAGATAACTTAACATCTTCAAATTTATCAGAGTAGGCTTCTTTTATACCTGTAACTTTAATTAAGTGGTAACCAAATTTAGTTTTAACTGGTTTGGATACTTCATTTACTTTTAATTTAAATGCAACTTCAGAGAATTCTTTAACCATCTTGTTTTTTGTAAAATAGCCTAGTTTTCCACCTGTTGTTTTTGATGGACCTTCGGAGTACTTTTTGGCTAATTCTGAAAAATCAGCATTTTTTACTTCTTTTGCAATCTTTTCTATTTCTTTTTTTGCTTGAGCATCTGTTTTATTTTTATCTACTTTAATTAAAATATGACTTGCTTCGACTTCTTTTGCATGAGTAAATTCATCTTTATGAGAGTCGAAGTATTTTTTAACAGCTTTTTCATTACTTGCTAAAAATTTATTTACTTCATCATCTGTAAGTTTTATTTCATCTTTTTCTAATGGAATTTTTATAAATGATAAATCAATTGATTTATTTTTTTCTTTATATTCTTCCCAAAGCTTATCATCGGTAATAGATATTGATGATGTTAATATATTCATAGCCTTATTTATGATAATGTCTTTTTTAATATTTTTTTCATATTGTAATGGCGTTGTGTTAAAATAATTTTGAACTATTTTTTTATATGTAGGATAATCAAATTTTTCATTAACCTGAAAATAAGGAAGATTGGTGATGTAATTATCTTTTTCTTGATTTGTAACTGTTAAATTTAATTTTTTAGCGAAAGCAAGATAAAGTTGTTCTGCAACAAGTCTTTCAATAACAATTTTATTTAAATCATTTTCGCTAAGACTCTTCTTTTGTTGTTGTTGTTGTAGATAAACCTTTTTTCTAAGTTCTTGATATTCACCAATACCAATTTTTTTACCATTTAATTTAATGACATAAGTTGCAACATTTTGATTTGGATTTACACTTTGACAACCTCTTGCACCTGGACCAAAACTTAAAACAAATACAAGTGATATTGCTCCTAGCATTAATGTACCAAGTAATGATGTTGCACCCTTTCTAACAAATTTTAACATTATATTCTCCTCAAATATACATAGGTTAGGGATTTTATACAAAAATTGAATAAAAATCAAGGTTTTTTTAGTTATTTTTTTATAATTTTGGTTCTTGACCCCTTTCTTTGTAAACTTTATAGTCATTTAATATCTTATTATGGTCAAAAACCAAGTTTTTAGGTAAAATGTCCAATGAATAAATTTTACATGTTTTAGCATCATCGCCAGCAATTGGAGAGCCTTTTGCAGAAGCAATAAAAACAGTAGAAATAGTATGAAAACGAGGATCTCTTTTGGGATCTGAATATGTTTTAAATTGTTTAACTAAGGTAATATCAAGGCCTGTTTCTTCTTTTGCCTCACGAATAGCTGCGTCTTCGATACTTTCTCCATAATCTACAAATCCACCTGGAATTGCAATGCCTTGTGGCTCATTTTTTCTCTCTATAAGAAGTATTTTATTGTCAAAATCTAATAATTCAATGATAATATCAACTGTAGGATAAGGGTTTTTGTACTTACTCATTATTTTCTCCATTTATGTAGTTGTCTAATTTTTCAAATTCATCTATTGATGCTAGAACAATTAATTCCATATTTTTTTCAAAAATAGTTGATGAACTTGGAGGTAAATTATAGTTATTAGTATTTTCTTCTTTATATGCTAAAATTAAAGCTTTTGTATATTTTCTTAATTTAATTTCTCCTAGTTTTTTTCCTATTACATGAGAGTTTTTTGAAATAACGACTACATCTATAGCATGTTTATTATCTTTATGAGATATAAGAGTTTCAACGAAACTTACAGCAATAGGTGATGTCATTTGGGTGGCCATTCTTATTCCCCCTATTTGCTTAGATGAAACAACATAATCTGCACCTATGCTATAGAACTTTTTAACGGTTTTAGGTTCTATACTTTTAGTTATAATTTTTAGATTTGGATTTAAACTTTTAGCCGTAATCACAACATAAATATTATCTTTATCATCAGGCAAAGAGGATATTAATCCATAAGCACTTTTTATTCCTGCACTTAATAATATGTCGTCATCTGTTGCATCTCCAAATATAATTGGTATATTACCGGTTAACTCATTCTTTAAGTAATCTATGATTTCGTCTCTATTTTCAATAACAACTACATCTTTTTTAGATGCAATTAATTCTTCAATAACATTCACACCTGTTTTTCCTGCACCACAAACAATTATATGGTTAGATAATTTTGCTGAATTTTTTATCATTTTTCTATTCCAAAAAAAGTTTTTTAAGTCACCCTCTACAATATATGATACTAAATGTGAAAAATAGTATGCAAATGTTCCTAGTCCAAATACGATTATAAACATAGTATAAATTCTTACTTCGGGTCGGTTATGTAAATCAAATACTTCACTATATCCAATAGTAGAAAGAGTTATAAATGTCATATATGCACAATCTATTAAAGACCATTCTCCTTTTCCTAATATGTAATAACCTAAAGTACCACCAAAAAATATAAATGTTAAAATAATTAATGAGTAAATTATTCTACGAATTTCTTTTTTATACCATTTTCTCTGAACTTCTATTTGATTTTTTCTGCTTTTACCCAAAAATTGAATCATTCTATTGTTCCTACTTTCACAACATCAATTAGCTTTGATTATAGTATTAGTTTGATAGTAAATCAAGAATTCTTTTTTTATTAGGGTTACTAAGCTTTTTTAGGAAGTGTTATCTCCTATTGTGGAGAGAGTCGTAGTATTGCTACGACTTTACAATGAAGTTTATTTATTTAATATTTTATTTTTCACTTGTAATAATTAATTTAGAACCAGTGTTCACTGTACCAGCATCTTGGTCTCCAAAGACATGGTTGTAGTCTGAATATAATGACTTAAGAGTAATCATGGATTGACCACCTGTTTTTTGGGAATATTTATTACCTTGCATTGCACCATATACGAATTCAATTTTAACTGGATGTATAGATTTAACAGTACTTACATCATCACAATCGTATCTATAACCATTATTAAAAATCATTTCAAAGCTTGCTTCTGTATAACCATAATTTGTATCCGTATATAGCCTAACATCACGCCATTCAACAACTAATTTACGAGAACGATATTCACAATTAGCTTCATTTGGATAAGCAACATAATTTGTAATACCTGCATAATATTTTTCAGGCTTACCATCTGTAACAATATTTCTAAGGTTAAATCCTGTGTTATCAGAATAACAATATGGAGATTGACCTGT
>JAMOQH010000045.1 GCA_027064085.1 bacterium
GAAATATATAAAGAATATTTTTTTGTAAATGAAAGCGAAGATTTTTTTACTAATAATGCCATTATTTTTTTGGGATTAAAGCCAAATGATAAAACATGGAAGAGATTAAAGAAGTTTTATACAAATAATGATATGAAAATGCCTGAGTGGTGGATTTTTAAGAACAATTAATATTGAATATTAATTAATTTAATAGGAGGAAACAAATGAAAAAACTAATAATAACCATAATTTTAACTATTTTTAACATAAGTTTAATGGCTTTACCCAAAGCAATACAATTAGATAAATACATCTATAATGCAAAAAACTCTATAAAACAAGGAGAATTTAATTATATTGATGCCTATAATTACTATCAACAAGCAATAAAACTTAACATAAAACTTCCTGATGATTTTTATTTTGATTATGCTAAATGTATTGTAGAGTTAAGAGGAGTTACTTTAGGGGAATACTCTAGCTTAAAAGAAGCTAAAGAAGCAGTTGATAAATATTTAACAATGCTAGGAAAAAAAGGGAAATATTATGAAGAAGCTCTTAAACTTTATGCAAAAATAGAACAATCTGAAATATTAGAAAAAATGTGCAATAACAAGTCTAGAAAATGTAAAAAACTCACTGATTTTTTAAAAAGTTCAAGTATTAATTCAAAGGATAAGTATTGTGATTTAGGGTTTTCAGAAGCTTGTGATTTACTCTCTAAGATATTTTATGATAGTGAACTTTATTCTAAATTTGCAGAATCTGCAGAGAGATCTTGTAAATTAAATAGTTCTATTGGATGTTATGCTATGAGTATGGTATATGCTCCTGGACATGACTATGGCAAAAAAAAAGATAACAGCATTTTTTCAAAATACGGTTCTAAAGTTTTTGATATTGCAAAAAGATTTTGTGAAAAAAATGATAATATTTCAGAAACTTGCCTTACTGCTCATTATTATTCAGAGTTTTCAGGGTATTCCAAAACTCAAAATGTTAAATATATAAATAAAGTAATAAATTTCCATAAAAAACTTTGTGAAAAGAATGATAAAGAGGCTTGTTTTGATGTGGCTTATAGTTATTTACTAAAATCTGATATTGTTAACCCATATTCGACAAGCTAAATCGTATTTTTAATTAAAATCAAAGACTTATGATTTTTATCGTGTTTTTTTCGGCACTACATTTTTCTTATTTTTCTTTATATATTTTATTTCCGATAATATCTTTTTTTAATTTCAGAGCTTTATAAATTTGAGTTTGCTTTATAGTTGCTTTGGTTGTAGTTCTTATATCTATTTGCTTATTTTCTTTATTCTTAAAACTTGTTGTAATTCTATATTGGGTGGACATACTTGTTCTTATAGTTTTCCATGTATGATTTATTTTCTGTTTTCTAAGTTTTGTTAAAATTGGAATAACAATATGATATGCAAGTATATTTGCAAATATATGTGCTTCTATTCCTTTATCCTTTTTGTGAAAGATAGGCTGCATATCAAGGTCAGATTTCATACTTCTAAAGCTTGATTCAATAGTTACTAAACTTCGATATATTTCAGATATTTCCTTTGTTGTAAGACTCATATTATTAGTTCTTAATACATATTTACCAATATCTTTATTCTTTTCTTCATCTTTATTGTTAAGTTTAAAAATTATCTTATTTACCTTTATATCTTCTGCATTTGTACTATCTAAATCAAAGCTAATATCATATAATTGTCCAACCTTATACCTTTCCTTTAATCGTCCAAGTCGTTCTAATATATAAGGATATTTTTTACGAGCTCTTTTTTTATTAAAGCCGTCATTGATTGATTCTAATTCACTCTCAAACTTATCTTTTCGTTTTTTTAGTATTGATTCCTCTGTTTGAGCCTTCATAGGGCTATGGCAATGTAAATATATTTCATTCTCTGTTTTATGAGTTTTTATTGTTAATTTAGTTTTACCATCCTTTAATTCAAACTCTTCTTCTATACTATTTTTAAAAAACTCATCTTCATATTTCCTTTTTCTGGATACTGTAATATAGTTTAAGCCTAATTTTGATATAATATCTAAATTCTCTTGGGTTCCTATTCCTGCATCCATTATTATATTCTTTTTAGAGAAATTAAGCTTGCCATCTTCATTTTCTAAATTATTTAAAAAATCTTTTAAAGTTCTAGGTTCTGATATATTACCTTTAAGTATCTTACTTTTTTTAGGAAAACCAAGTGAATCTGTCATTAAAGCAAGAGTAATTAGTTTGGCATCACTACGCTTTTCTTTACTTCTTCCATATTTAGCCAACTCACTATCAACAAATCGTCCCTCAAGGTAAGTATTTGTTAAGTCATATAAAATTATGTTTTCTTCAAGAGAAAATTTATCTTTAGCCTTCATAGAAAGCTGATTCTCAATACTTTCCTTATGTTTATAAAGTTTAATTGCTACACGATGTAAAGCATTATCATAAATCTTGACATTACAGTTTAAAATCTCACTTATTGCACTATCTTCTTTTAAGTATCTGGCTGATTCTCTTTCGCTAGATGGGTGAGCTAGCCTTGATAAAATTAACATTTCAGCATAAATAATTTCACTATTACTAAAACCACAATCTTTCAATATTTTATCAAAACTGTATTCATTTAATTGAGATATTATTACCGACTCTATACCTACTGATTTAACCAAAGTATTTTCAATACTATTTATGTCAACTTCCTCATAAGATTTAACCGAAGTATCATCAACTAGATTATTGTTTAATCTTTCTTGACTTATTCTTTCTGCAAAGTTATTGGCAAGTTCTTCTATTATTCTATTCTCTCCTTCTAAATCAAAAAGAGATTTACTGAACCCATTTAATTTAGCTTCTATGGCATTCGCTAATATTTTATAATCATCTCGAGAAATATTCAACTCATCCATACTACCTAAATGTAGTACTGTTCTTTGACGGGGACCACTAGGGGTTCTAATTGACTCTACAAGTCTTAAATGTTTATAAACTTTACCTGTATTTTTTAACTTTTTTAACACTTCTTTTATATACAAAATAGCCTCATAAAAAAACAACTAAAGTCAGTATAGCATAAATAATATAAGAAAACAAGAGTTATGTAAAATCGTGGGGCACTACATTGCGAAAACAAAGTTGTAAAGTGAGTAATTACAATGAGTTATGATTTTAAATAATGATTTAACGGTGTTTATAACAAGTGTTTTGTCGAATGTGGGTTAAGTGGTGATTTAAATA
>JAMOQH010000046.1 GCA_027064085.1 bacterium
TTTATCATCGAAATCAAATCCAGCTTTTACTTTAATACCTGCTTTTTTTAGACCATATGAAAGACCACCTATTCCACAAAATAAATCCACAGCTACAATGCTATTTTTCATACAATAATGCCTTCCTTTAAATTTTACTTTTTATTTTATCATAAGGATGATATATCCATGCTAAAAAGGATTTTACACATTATGAGTCTTAAGAATACAACGATCGAAGATAGCTAATAAATTTCCACTAGGTAATTTATTGGCTACTCTGTCTTGTTATCACTTTTTATTAATCTTTGGAATAAAATATCTTCTAAATTTCTACCTGAATCTACTACAATGAGAACATAAACTTTTTCTTCATCAATTTTGTAAACTATTCTCCATCTTTTATAGATTATTTCCCTATATTTTACAATGCCAATTTGCTGGAACTCTGGTACTATTCTTTTTCTTTGAGGTAGAGTGTGTAGTTTATTAGCCTCTTGTTTTATCTCAAAAAATATTTCTTTTGCTATATTTATACTGTTGATTTTAATATATTCAATAATCAATTCTAAATCAAGTTCAGCATTTTTAGTCCAGATAACTTTAAATTTTTTCATTTAAGCTATCCAAATAATTTTTCTTCTAAATTATTAAACATCTCTTCTTGTTCTATAACTCTATTGTTTTCTATATCATTTTCACTTTGAACTATTAATTTTAATAAATTTAAAGAATTTTGTAAATTTTCATAGCTTTTTATATCTTGTACCACAGCTTTTGCTTCACCATTTTGTGTAATTATAATAGTTCGCTGATTTTCATTTACATCGTTGATAACATTTGCAGTTTTTGCTTTAAGATAGCTAATAGGTTTTATATCTTGACTTAGTAACATTTTGCCAACCTTTTACTTATTTTTCCTATTGTACTAAATTTAGTTTTAATTTGGTATTAAGCAAAGGTGCTTCTTGTGATAACGGTCGAAGATAGCCGATAAATTTCCGCTAGGTAATTTATTGGCTACTCTGTTTTGTTAAACATTACTCTGTTTTAGTAAAATATTGGTCTATTTCTGACCAATAAAAATCTTTTGTATTATCCCAGTCAATAATTCCTAATCCGTTCTGATAAGTGATATTTATTTTATCTTTATTAAAAAATCTGCCAAGTGGATTAACTGTCCAAACTGTCAGGATTACTTGATTTCCTGCTCTAATATCCTTTATAGGAATTACTTTATTAAATTTTATAAACTTTTGGGACTCATCAGGATATGTAATTATTGCTATTCCTTTTGCAGGTAAATTTATTTTAATATTTTTTATTATCTTATTACCGGTATTAGAGACAAGTAAGTAATTCAACCCCTTGAAATTCTCAATATTACTACTAACATTATAATAATATTGAGAATGTGTTTCTTTTATTATTTTTAATAATTCTGTTTTATCTTCTTCTGAATTTATTTTTATAGTATTTAGTTTTTTTTCAATTTCTGAAATATATTTATTTGAATGTCTAACAATTGAATTTTTTAAAAGTGGGTCAATTGAATATGGATATGTTTCTAAATGTAATTCTAGTTTTTCTTGAGCTTGATTCATAAAAACATAAATTCCAATTATTGTAGCAATTGTTGTTGCTAATAAACTGATTTTACCAATTATTTCCCAAATTTTATTACTCATATATATCCTTTATGTGTTTAACGGCAGTCGTGAGCGATAATTTTCCCGCTAGGGAAAATTATTGGTCTCCTCGTACTTGTTATATTAAGTACGGTTTACAATTGATAATGCATCTAGGTCAGTTGTAGTTTTTAGAATATAGTTTTTTATTAATACTCTGTTTGATGCAATAATACTTGACCAACGTCTATTCCATGCTTTGTATGCTTGCCATGAATAACCAAATGTTAAAGAGCGACTCATAGTAGTCATAGATTCATGTGTTGCATCCAAGTAAATTGTTTCTAATGTTGTCCCTTTAAGCTCTAGAATGCTAGCTAAATAAATTAACCAATTTGCTAAGTGTGTATATTGTTCCCATGCACCACTAATCTTGGTTAGTGATTTTTTTGATTTAATTACATTTCCAAGAGCAGTTACAACCCTTGAATCATCAATACTAAGTCCAATGGCAGCAATCGAAGAGATAATATCAAAAAAAGAGTTTTCTGAATTCAGATAAGTGTCTTGATACGAGTAATTTCTGAAAATTACATTATTGATATTACTAATTGACTGTGCTGAATAATTTTCTGCCTCAGGCATATAAGTATTTAAAGTTTTAAAAAATGTATGAACATCAGTATCATCTAAAACACGAATACCATAGCAATGGGAATAATAGTCTTTAACATGTTGACTAACAGTTGACCTTGATACTAAAAAAATATTTGATCCAATAACATGGTTTCTGGAAAAGCCTTTATAGTCACTAATTATCGCTTTAAGGTTAGTATCACCTAGAGAATATCCTAAAATTACAATTGTGTTTTCATGGAGAGTTGTACTTAGTTTTCTAGAAAAATAAGATTCTGAATTGATAAATTTAAAATAGTCATCAGAAGTGACCACCATATTTTCTGGAGAATCAACTGATCCATGGACATGATAAACTTTGGCTTGAGCTAACGAACGAGGAATAGGTAACCCCGGTGTAATAGTATGACATTCTTGTTCCCCAATAAGTTCTTGAACTAATTTATCATAATTTGTCGTAATAACTCTAAAAGATTTTTTTGATAAAAAATCAATAATATCTGAATTATCACCATCAAGGACTATATTTTTTATTATTTTAGCAATTTCATTATGGATATTTTTATCTAACTTTAATAATTCTAAAGAAACTGATTGTGCTGCTTCTTCAAGACTTAGTGGTGGAACTCCTGATAATGGAAATAATGATTTTTTTATTTCTTCAGTATTTTCTGTTAAATCACAAACTTTTTCAAGTAGTCCTTGCCAGCTAGGAGCTTGATTATCTGAAACTGCTTTAGAGAAGCCGGTACCAGTAAAAAAACAAAGCCTATTTGATGCAGCCGCATAGGCGATTTCATAAAATTCACTCAATTATTCTCCTTTTGAATATAACGGCAGCGCGGGTGAGTGACTACCATTTTCAAACCTTTAGGTTTTCAAATGGTTGTTCGCTCCTCCCGCTTGTTGTCTGATGCGGATGCAGCAGATAATAAGTGGGTGTTCAACCCGCGCT
>JAMOQH010000047.1 GCA_027064085.1 bacterium
ATCTTTATTTTTCACCATTTGACCTCCTAATAAGAGTATAACTTCTTTTATTTAAATGTGCAAGTAGAGACAGGGCAATGCCCTGTCTCTACGCAATGCCCTGTCTCTACGCAATGCCCTGTCTCTTGTAAAGAAACAAATTACGAATCACAAGTAAGTAGAGAAAAATAATATTATCTATTATCTATTTTTTCTAAAAGTTCTTTTAATGAATCGTTATTTAGTAAATTAGTTAAAGCTTTAACTTTTCTTTCTAGTTCCTGATAGTTTCTGAATTGAAAAGTTATATTACTCCTAACAGATTCTTTATCTATTGGTAAATCAAGCCTGAAGCCAGGAGTTTTGATTTTATTTTTTAATTTGCTCAATTCTTCAATCTCTAAACTCATATTTGGATACCTAAGTATGAATAAAGCCTTTTTTAATAAATTAAGCTTTTCATTTGCTTGTAATTCTGTTTCTAAGACTTCTTTAATCTCTTTTTTACATAATAACTCAGAAAATACAATATTTTCTCTTTTCATAATTTCATTTATTAGAATAAAAAGCTCCTTACGATTATTTTTATTAGCTTTTAATGTTTTGAATAAAGTTAATAATACATTAAAACTTAGCATTTCAAACTCATAATATGATATTAATTCTTTAATTGTGATATTCAAATCAATCAGTAAACTTTCAATTTCAATACTGTAGTTAATCTCCAGAAGTTTCCATATATCCCTTAAAGATATCTTAAGCCTTTCCTTTAGTATATATACATATATATCCTTTTCACTAAAATTTTTTTGTTTTAATAAGTGAATATACTTCCATATTGTAGCATCGTATACCTCTTTTGAATCTAAAATATATGCAAATAATTTTATAAAATCCTTAAAAACCATTTTCTGAATATCAATTCCAAGCTCTGATAAAATCCTGACTCTTTTTAAGCCATCAACTATATATTCCCTACCATCATCTTCATCAATAAAAACAATTACAGGTTCAATCTGAGAAATATCATTTAATGACTCTCTAAGATTATTAAATGACTTTACCTGCTTAATATGATACTTTAACTCCATTATGTCCTCACAAAAGTCGTAGATTTATATTATTGATATTTTTAAATATTACAAGAGAAAAATTAAATTTTAACTTTTAAGGTAAAATTTACAAGTAAAAACACTGTAGGGCGAATTCAATATTCACCCTAAGTGGTTGAACGATAATTATAAGACAGATTATGGCTTATAATCTAAAAGCAACAAAAACATTTGCTCTTCCTCTTCTTAAATATAATCTTAGCATTTCCCCTTTCTTCAATTTTTTAAGAACTGCGTAGAATGATTTTAAATTCTTAATTCTGTAATTATTTATCTTGACAATTACATCTCCTTTCATAACCCCTGCATCATCTGCAACAGAATTATTTTTTACTTTTGTTACTAACACTCCAGCTATATTATATTGCCTAGGAACTTCATTTACGCTTATCTCTAATTTATTTAAATGTTCTGACGGATTATCACTATTATAATTTTCTGTTAAAAGCTCTTCTTTACTAGGCATTGCTTTCATTATAACATCAAGCTTTAATTTCTTTCCATTTCTCAATACTTGAATATTTGCCTTTTTATTAATTTCAGACATAGATGCAAGCCATGGCAAATCATTTGATTTTTTAATTTTCTTATTTTTAAATTTTAATATTACATCTCCAACTTTAACACCAGCTTTTTCAGCAGGAGAATTAGGCACTATATATGTTACCAAAGCTCCCATTGGTCGTTTCATGTTAAATGACTCTGCCAACTCTTTTGACACAGATTGAATTGTTACACCGAGCCATGCTCTTTTTACTTCTCCATATTTTAAAATATGTCTAATAACTTTTTTAGCCATATTAATAGGTATAGCAAAACCTATTCCTTGCCCTGCTGCATTTATTGCAGTATTAATGCCCACTACTTCACCTTTTAAATTAAATAAAGGTCCTCCACTATTACCTGGATTAATAGATGCATCTGTTTGTATAAAATTATGATAGCCAGCTCTGTTTCCGGGGTTAACTTCTTTTCTTTCTTTAGCACTAACTATTCCTGATGTTACTGTATGCTGTAAACCAAAAGGATTACCAATAGCCATTACCCACTCACCAATTTCTAGTTTATCACTATTTCCCAAATACGCAAATGGCAAATCTTTTTTGGCATTGATTTTAATTAGTGCTAAATCCGTTTGAGTGTCTCTGCCAATAACTTTAGCATCATAAACATTATCATCATCTAAAAGAGTTACCTTTATTGTTGTCGCATTTTCTACAACATGATTATTGGTTAAAATATAACCATTTTTAGTAATAATGACTCCACTTCCCAACCCCCTATTTTTAAAACTCCCTCTTGGAACATCAAAAAAATGGTCAAAAAACCTATACATAGGATCACTTCTATAGTAGGGATTGATATTTCTTATAACTTCAACTTCAACTTGTATATTTGCTACAGTTGGAGATAAAATCTTGGCTAATTTTGGAAAAGCATTGAATCTAACAACGCCATCTCTATTTATCCCTTTAAACGCGGGATTCTCATTCCAAATATCTTTAGCAAAAAGACTTGATGATAATATCATAATTACTGCAATTAATACTTTCATATATCCTCCAAATAAGATTAATAAACTCACACAAAAATATAAACATTACAAAACAACTATTTATTCCAAACATTAATATAATGAGTATAAAAATTATTTTTTCAAGGGGATATAAAATATAAAAATTTTTTAGTTGTTTTTTATTATGAAATAAAATATAGTTAAAATTGTTGAGTATTAGCATCATTTTTTGGAGTAAATTTTATGATTCCAAAGGAAATTATAAAAAAGATAAGAAAAATAGAAATTTATACAAATAGAGTTGTTACAGAGCAACTTGCAGGACAATATCATTCTATTTTTAAAGGTAAAGGATTAAATTTTAGAGATGTTAGAAAATATATGCCTGGTGATGACATTAGAGATATCGATTGGAAAGTCACAGCAAGAATGCAAGAACCCTATATAAGAGAATACACAGAGGAAAGAGAACTAACCGTAAACATTATTGTTGATATTTCTAGTTCAGGAATATTTGGAACAGTTGATTCTTCAAAATTTGAAAGAATGGCAGAAATTGCATCAATGCTTGCTTTTTCAGCTATTAAAAATAATGATAAAGTTGGTCTAATCTTATTTTCAGATAAAATAGAAAAATATATACCTCCTAAAAAAGGGAAAAAACATGTTTTGAATATCATTTCCCAAATATTAACATTTAAACCAGAAAATAATAAAACATCAATTGACAATGCCTTAAAATTTTTTGCTTCTGTAAATAAAAAATCAACAGTTGCATTTTTAATTTCTGATTTCTTTGATGATAATGACTTTGATAAATCATTAAAAGTATCAAATAGACTTCATGATATTATACCTATAATTGTAAGAGACCCAATTGAAGAAAACATGATTCAAATGGGAGTAGTAAACTTTTTAGATCCAGAAACAGATGAAATCATATCAATAAATACAAATGATAAATCATTAATAAAAAAATATAACTCACATATTGAATCTGAAAATAAAAAGTTAGCAAATAAATTTAAAAAATTATCAATTGAATATGTAAAAATAGATATGAGTAAACCATATATTGAAGCTATTGTTTACTTTTTTAAAAAGAGAGCCTCAAAAAAGAGGAGAAGATAATGAAAGGAGCTATTTTATTAATATTTACAGTATTTAGTAGTGTTATTTTTGCAAATAGTAATATAAAACAAGAAGTATTAAATAAAAACATAAAAGTTGGTGATTATATTCAATATAAAATTACAATTCCTCTTGAAAAGAGTACAATAACTTTAAAAACGAAGGATTTTTCTCCATTTGATTTAATTAGCAAATCCCAAAAACTTACTAAAGATAAAAAATCAACAGAGTATATACTTAAATTATCAATTTACGAAACTGGCCCTCAAACAATACCAGAACTAAAATTCATAAAAATAGAAAATAAAAAAGAATCTGAAATAACTATTCCGAGTAAAAAAATAATGGTAAACTCTGTTCTTAAAAAAGATGAAAAAAATACAAGAATTAAAGATATAAAATCAACAGTTTCAGTAAAAGAAAAAACATATTTATTTATATATATTTTAATTGGAGTTTTAATAATCATTATTTTTTATGTTATCATAAAAAAACAAAAAAAGAAAAAGAAAAAAGAAATTATTATTATAGAAAAGAAATTACCTGCCCATGAAATTGCATATAAAAAATTATCTGAACTCATAAATAAAGAATTGATTAAAAAAGGAAAAATTAAAGAATATGTATTTATGTTAAGCGAAATAATAAGAGAATTTATTGGAAACAGATACAATTTTGACTCTATTGAGTTAACAAGTGATGAATTGCTTAAGCATATAAAACAAGACGCAAAATTTAATAGAGAATACATAACAATAATAAATAATTTCCTTGAAGATAGTGATATAATAAAGTTTTCTAAAATAGAAGCAACAAATGAAGAACTTGAACAATTAACTAAACTTACATTTAAAATTGTTGATGATTTAAAAATTAATATAATGGATTAATTATGATTAATAATTTAGTTTTTACAGAAAAATATTGGTTAATATTATTAATATTTATTCCTATTTTGGCATATTTATTTTTATTTAAAGGAAAAAAAAGAAATGGAGTTGTAATTCATTCTAATTTAAAAATATTAAAAGAATTAAGTAAAGGAAGAAGTAAAAAATTTAAATATCTTCCAGCACTTCTTAGATTACTCTCTATTACTTTAATTATACTAGCACTTGCAAAACCAAAATTACTTAATAATAAAAAAGACATTGAAGTTAAAGGTATTGACATGGTTTTTGTTCTCGATATTTCAACATCAATGGCAGCCGCTGATTTTATACCTAAAGATAGATTAAATGTTGCAAAAGAAGTTATTAAGGATTTTGTTGATAGTAGAAAAAACGATAGAATTGGTTTAGTTGTATTTAATGCTCTTTCTTATGTTCAAGCTCCATTAACTTTAGACCATAAAATTTTTACAACATTACTAAAAGCAATAAATATGGATGAAATTAGAAATAAAGTAGAGCATGGATTACTACAAGATGGTACAGCTATTGGAAATGCTTTAGGAACAGCGGTTAATAGGCTTAAAGACTTAAATACAAAATCTAAAATTATTATTTTACTAACTGACGGAAGTAACAACAAAGGAAATATGACCCCCGAAAAAGCTGCAGAGTTAGCTAAAAAAACAAATATAAAGGTTTACCCTATTCTTGTAGGCAAACAAGGCAGAGTTCCATATCCAGCAGGTGTTGATATGCTAGGAAACATTCAATACAACTATGTCAATAATTCAGTAAACCCAGAATTATTAAAAAAAATATCCAAAATTACAAATTCTAAATTTTATATTGCTCAAAATAGAGAAGAATTAAAAAAAGATTTAACAGATATTATTGATCATTTTGAGAAATCAAAATTTCAGGAACAAAATTTTGATAATATAGAAACATTTTTTGCTCCATTTATTTTGCTTGCATTTTTATTTTTATTAATTGAATTTTTATTAAGAGTAACTATTTATAAAAAATTATCTTAAATATTCTCAATTTAAAACTTAGCTTTGCTAAATTAAGGAGTTGCAGTCTTTGTTTTTTTCAATTGACAATTATAAAGAAAGTGATCTATTATGAGAGATAAAAAAGGAGAAACTTTGAATAGTCTAGCAATGGAACAATTTTTTGATATAGAAAAAACAATAAAAGCACAACCTTTTATAAAGTGGGTTGGGGGTAAAAGAACTTTAGTAACCCGTTTAACAGAAATGATGCCCGAAAATTTTAATAATTATTTTGAGCCATTTGTTGGTGGAGGAGCTTTTTTATTTTATTTATATTCAGAAGAAATACTTAAAAATAGGAAAAAGTCAATTTTTGATATTAACTCAGAATTAATAAATACATATAATGTTGTTAAAAATACTCCTAATGAATTAATATCAAACTTAAAAAAATATAAAAAAAATCACAATAAAGAATTTTATTACGAAACAAGATTATTAGATAGACTGGAAGGATTTAAAACTAGTGATAAAATTTTAAGAGCGACAAGATTTATCTATTTGAATAAAACTTGTTTTAATGGCTTATATAGAGTAAATAAATCAGGTTATTTTAATGTTCCAATTGGAAGTTATAAAAATCCAAATATTGCAGATGAAAATATTATTTTAAATGCAAGTAAAGCATTGCAAAATGTAAATATTTATAATTCTTCTTATAACAAAGTACTGGAATTTGCTAAAAAAGGAGATTTAGTTTATTTTGATCCTCCATATTATCCTTTAAACAGAACTTCAAACTTTACTTCATACTCTGAAAATGATTTTTTAGAAAAAGAACAAGAAGAATTATTTAATGTTTTTAGAAAATTAGCCCAAAAAGGTGTTTTTGTTATGTTAAGTAATTCTGATACTGATTATATTAAAGATCTATATAAAGATTATGATATTAATATTGTTAATATGAATAGATTTATTAATAGTAAGGCTAGTGGTAGAGGAAAGGTTAGTGAAGTTGTTGTGAGGAGTTGGTAAAATGAAAAAAGATGGAAAACAGGGGGATAGTACTAAAACAGGTAAGGAATTTGAAGAAAAAGTTGATTTTATAAGAAAAGTAAATAAGTTAGAAGGATATTCTACTAAAAGTAAAAGTAAAAACAATAAGTATAAAACATATATTTATGAAATTAAGTATAAGAATAAAGTAATTGCTGAATCCTTTAAAAAACATGCTTTTTATAGATATTTGAAAAATAAAGATTCTAATTTTAATTGGAAAAATATTATTTCAAAACAACTTTTACCAGATGATGCAATTTATGTTCATAAAAATAATACTATATATATTATTGAAATTAAATTTCAAGAAGAAGGTGGTTCAGGTTCTGTTGATGAGAAGCCTCAAACATGTTTTTTCAAAATAAAACAGTATAGAAAATTATTATATTCTTTTAATTATAATGTTGAATTTATTTATATTTTAAGCGATAAATTTAAAGATGAAAAATACAAGGATATGTTGGATTATATAAAAGAAGTGGGCTGTAAGTATTACTTTGATGAAATCAAGTTAAATGAATTATGCTTTCCATCTATTAAGGAGAAAAATGGCATCAAATGAATCATGGGAAAAAATATTTAAAGATCATGGAATAAACGATCATGATTTTAATAAATCTCCATTTACAATTGATAGTAAAATGATAAAAGAATCTACACAAGTATTTAAGAAAACAGCTCAAAAAGAAGTTAGACTACTTTGCAAACAAGATTCAAGAAAAGATAGACCACAAGTTTTTATTGATAATGGTTTATTTTTATTACCTATTAAAAATGGAGTTTATTCAATAATTAAAGGAGAAGGATATATTGATATTCCCAAAATTGATTGCGATATAGAAAAGCATGAGTCAATTCTTGATTTTTGTTTAGATACATCTAAAACGGGTGATTCTGAAATGCAACATTTAGATTATGCTTATGCAACAAGCCTTATTAGAACTTTTATGAATGATAATTCTCTTGTTTTAACAATAAGAGGAAGAAAGTATACTCCAAAAATTAATTTTAATGTGGGAAAGTTTTCTATTTATACAGAAAGTGTTCAAACAGAGGTTGATGCAGGTTATGAGGGAAAAAAACAAGTTGTATTAATCGAAGCAAAAAATTCAAAGACAAAAGATACTATAATTAGACAACTTTACTATCCATTTAGGCAATGGCAAAAATATACAGATAAAAAAGTTGTATGTCTTTTCTTTGAGAGAGATAAAAAAACAGAAGTTTATAACATTTGGCAGTTTGAATTTACAGATATTAATAATTATAACAGTATTTCCTTAGTTAGAACTGCTAGATATAAAATAATTTGTAAAAACTAGAACTTGTTTATAAATTAATTGACATTGTTTATTTTTTAGGATACAATATTGAATACTATTGAAAGAGATATAAAAATATATCTCATAAAAAATAATTTAAAACCATCTGATGTTTATAAGACATTAGGAATTGGGAGAGCAACATTTTACCAAGCTATAAGAAGTAATAATTTGAATAATAAGACTTTAAATAAAATCTTCGATTATTTAAATTTAGAGCTTGAGCTTGTTTTAAAGGAGCGTAAAAATGATAATGAATGTTCAAAAATACAAGAAACTATACCAGATTGAAGCAGATGCAATAAACTATCTAAATGATGAAATTCTTGAAAAATTTGTATTGCAAGGTAGTAAAAACTGGGATTTATACCTAAGTGAAAAAGATGATAATTATTATTTTGATACCTTAAGTAATATTGAAGTTATAGAATTTAATACCCAAGAAAATATGTTAGAATATATGAAGAAAGTTCCTAAAGAATTATTTATAGATTACTCAATTGAAAACAAAATTTTTTACATAGTACATTATGAAAAAAATTAAAAAGCTAGCTCCTGAAAATTTTGAACAAGAAACATCAACTGTTTGGTCATATCCAAGAAGAGGAAATTGGGCAACACATAATTCAAAATATAGAGGAAATTGGGCTCCAGAAGTTGTGAGAAATATAATATTAAGATATTCTAAAAAGGGAGATTATTTGTTAGATCCAATGATAGGTGGAGGAACAACAGCTATTGAAGCAAAACTTCTTAATAGAAATTTAATAGCCTATGATATAAACCCTAAAGCAATTAAACTAACAAATGAATTGCTTGATTTTGAAATAGATGAAGATTTTGATAATAAAATTACCATTGAGTTAAATGATGCAAGAAATTTATCTAAAATAGATGATAATTCTATAGATTTAATTTTAACCCACCCTCCTTATGTTGATATAATTAAATATTCAGATAAAAAGATAGAAGAAGATATTTCTAATATTCATGACTTGGATAAATTTTGTGATGAAATCGAAATAATCGCAAAAGAATTATATAGAGTGACTAAACAAAATAGATATTGTGCTATTTTAATGGGAGATACTAGAAGAAATAAAATGTATCAACCATTAGCATTCATGGTAATGCAAAGATTTTTGAAAGTTGGGTTTAAATTAAAAGAAGATATCATAAAGCATCAACATAATTGTAAAGCAACTGGTTTTTGGGCTCAAAAGTCTATTAAATATAATTTCCTTCTTATTATGCATGAACATTTATTCATATTCAAAAAAACTTGATCTATTTTACACTATTTATAAAAAATTATCTTAAAGATTATCAACAATATACTTTGCAGCTAAATAATAACCATAATTACCAGCTCCAGAAATCACTAAATCTACATTTTTAGCAGTATATGATTCTTGCCTAAAATTTTCTCTTTTATACAAATTAGTTAAATGAACTTCAACTTTTAATTTATTACTAATAATTTCTAAAGTATCACTAATTGCAACACTAGTGTGAGTATACCCTGCGGGATTAATGATTATACCTATTATAGTTTCATCGCTCATCAAACTTTGGAGTTTATTAATAATCTCACCCTCTATATTTGATTGAAAATATTCAATTTCTATAAATTTTTCTATTTTATTAATAATTTCATCTAAATCTATCCTAGATTGATATATTTCTTTTCTTTTTTTAACTAAATTAAGATTTGGCCCTTCAATGAGAACTATCTTATTGCTTCTTGAAACCATAGACTGTTTTTTCTAACTACAAATCTAGCTTTTCCAATATTACCAGACTCTTTCATAAATAAAATAATAAAATAATAATCACTTATTGGCTTGATTAATACTGTATACTTATTAGTAATCATTATCTCTTCTTTGATATTATCATTTACAGACTCAAGAATTATTGATATTTTATTGATTACAGTAGAAAACTCTATAGTCAATCCTTCTAAAACTTCATCGTTAAATGTACTATCAACAATAATCCCATCTTTACCTATTAATGCAATTTCTTGTAAATCTTCACAGGATTCTTTTATTTTATTAAATTTTTCCCTAAAGCTCATTTCTTCTCTCCTTATAGGAATTAATAGATTCTAATAATTGCTCAAGTTTTTTAATTCTATTTTTTTTATCTAAAGAGATTAACTGTTTTCCTTTTTTAGTTAGAGTAATACTAATATCCAAGTCATTATCTAATTGAGCATTAAAATCATCATTTAATTTACTATAAACAGTAGCTCTTTTTCTAAATTTTTTAATATTATCTAATTTTTCTTTTAAAATATTAACTCTATTCTTATCAGTTATATTATTTTTCTCTCCATTTGTATGACGAGTCACAGCCTCGCCATTACTAATTGGAGCATCATAAACTTTATTTACTTTCTTTGTTATAGATTCTAATTCAATATCTAAATGAAGATCATCAAAACTAGCTTTATACTTCTTTTCTTTATGAATATTATTGTAAAGAAAGATAGATGTTTTAAGGTTTTCAAGTAAAGTAATATTAATATCTCTTTTTATATCTTCAGGAGTTTTCTTAAGTGTTCTAACTTTCTCTACTAAAATTTTCTGATTTATTTCTAAATTAATATCTAAATCTAAATCTAAAGTTCTAAGAGAATACTTAGGCGTTTTGCTTTGATATTTTCTATATTGAGAAATTGATTTCAAATAGTTTTCTAATAGTACATCATTATTTAAACTAAAAGTTTTCTTTTCTGATTGTATATTAACCCTAGAGCCAACAACAATTTCTAAATTTAAATCATCTAAACTAATATCATCAAAACTAATACTTGTAGATACCCTTTCTTTTCCTTTATTTGAATCTATATAATTGATTATATTATTAAGTTTCTCTATTGTATTCATAGGGTTTATTCGGCTTCTTGTTGAACACATAAAGGAGGAGTATCTTGATGTAATCCACAATATGAATAAAACACTGTTGGTTGAAGAACCCCCCTTTGTTGACACGAATCTACTAAAGAAGTAGGAGCATTACAAACAGAATCATTCGTAACATTTTTATCAGGACATAACAAACAGTCTACACATAAGTTGATTCTAAATTTAAAATGATTAGATGTTGCATACTCTCCAGCAAGAGTTTCTGCATTTATAACAATATCTACAGTTACATATTTTGTTAATAATCCATTTCCACCCTCATTGTCGTAAAAACTAGAATATAAAAAACCTCTACTATTATCACCAGTTTCCCCTTCCCATTTTAGAATATTTCTAAACAAGGGAACTAAAACGACTCCACCTGATTTAGGATCAATAATCACATTCTTCGTAATTACATCACTATCAACTAATACATTTTGATCAGTATATGTTTTAACAACAATGCTTTTAGTTTCTATTGAGTTTGCATAACCACTAACTTCACCTCTTGATTTCATATCAGCATCTAAAACATTTATAAGTCCAAGTCCAAGTAAATATTTATAGTTATGAGTGTATGCACCCGCAAGTTTAGTATAAGCAAGATCCATCATTGTACCATCTTCTAAAAATCTTGCATTTGTACCATCAATCTCATACTGATACGAACAATCCTTATCACTAGGCAATATAGCTCCCCGTATTTGCAGGTTATATAAATTATCAAAACATGAAGATGTTGTCAGTGTAATCATTAGTACTATGAATATTCTTAATATATATTTCATTGTATTTCTCCTATTTATTTATAATTGTATTATTTCTATTAATAATTCTTGGAGTAATAAAAATTAAAAGCTCTGATCTCTCATCAGTATGTTTTGTACTTTTAAAGAACCAACCAAGAACAGGAATACTTCCTAATAAAGGAACTCTTTTTTCTTCATCAGATAACTTTTTAGTATACATTCCACCAATTACCGCAGTTTCACCATCTTTTATTAAAAGCTCCGTTTTAGCATTTTTAGAAATAATTGCGGGGTCGCCTAGTGAGTTAACACGGCTAAAGTCAGGCTCTTCTTTTATCATTTCAACTTTCAAAATAATTGAACCATCTGCAGTAATATGAGGTGTTACAATTAATTTTATTTTAGCATCAATTAGTTTAGAAGCAGGAACACCTTGAGCATTTAAGGTCATAATAGGAATTTTAACACCAGTTTCAATCAATGCTTCTTTATTATCCAATGTTGATATTCTTGGAGAAGAAACAATTTTCAATTTACCCTCTGCTTCAGCGGCGGCAAGTCTTAATTTTAAATTAAGACTATCATTAACTGAACCTAAAGACAGAGAGATTCCTCCACCAGAACCTTCTGCGCCTGTCGCAGGTAAATTTGTAACCCATTGATCACTACCTTTATATCCAACGGCTCCAATACTTGATGGAAAATATAAACCTGTTTGAGAAGCATTCTTAGGGCCTAGCTCAACTCCACCACCCCACTGAATACCTTTTTCTGTAGAGAAACTTGAAGAAGCTTCAACAATCCTTCCTTCAATTAAAACTTGAGGAGTTTCAGTATCTAAATTTTTAATTAATGCTTCTGCATTATCTAATTTACCAGCTAAATCTTTTACAATTAGCACATTTGTTCTTGTGTCAACAGTAACTTTACCTCTTTTACTCAAAATACCTTTAACTTGCTCAACTAATTCTTCTGCGTGGGCATAAGAAACAGGAATTAATCTAACATTAAGTGGTATATTATCCTTCTTTTTGTTCTCCATATCAATTCTATCTTGTAGCTCTTTTGATAAAATAGTTAATGGAGCAACTCTTATAATATTACCAAGTATTTCTTTTCCTAATCCTTTAGTTTTTAGAATAACATCTAAAGCTTTATCCCATTGAACATTTCTTAGTCTTACTGTAACCGTTCCTGAAACATCATCAGAAGTTATAATATTTATTTTACTAACATCAGCAATTAATTCCAATACATCATGTATGTCTGCATTTTTGAAATCTATAGAAATTCTTTTACCATAATATTTTCTTTTAGTACTATTTGATGTAGTATTTGCTTGATAAGAAGCTGTTTGTGTTGATAAATATTTAATATTACTTGATTCTTTTTTAACTAAAACATTAGTTTTTACATTTCTAAATTTCCAAACAAACACATTGTTTTTTAATGAAAAATTATTATTAGACTTGTTTTGTAACTTTACAGCTAAAATTGTATCATTAGATGATTGAAAAATTGATGCCATTCTAACAATACTATTTCTATTCTTAACTTCGATTGTATTTTGTAATCTTTCTGGAGTTTTCACATTAAAAAATTTAATTACCGCTAAATCACTATCTTCTCTTATAAGAGAGTATTTTACATTATCATCAAATTTTAAAACAACAGATGTATAATTATTGTCATTTTTAGTTTCAGCATCAATCAAATTATTCGTTAGAACCATTTTATTTGTGAGTAAAGTTAATTTTAAAATATTCTTATCTTTTTTCAGAAAATATTTAGGAATACTAGAATTAGAGTTAATATCAACAACAACTCTCGAACCACTATTATTCTTTCCTAATCTTATTGAACTAAGCAATAAATCCTTAAAAGCAATATTTCTCTTTAGATTCTTATTCATTTCAGTATTAGGTAAATCAATAACGATTCTTTTAGGGTTAGTTAACTCTCTAATTTCAAAATCACCAGAATAATCTTTAATATTAAGATTTATTACAACTTTATTCTTATATTTTAAAACTTTCAAATCGTTCAATTTTGTATTTTTATTTTTTTTACTTATTTTAGTTTCTTTAACAACTATTTCTTTTTGATTTGCAATTAAATTGGCTAATTGTTCTTTTAATTTTAAATTTTCATTTTCTATTTGCTTCTTCTCGTTTTCCATTTTTCTTTTTTCTTTCTCTAAAGCAAGTTTATTATTATTTCTAGATTGTTGATTTAGATTAGCTTTTAATTTTTTATTTTCAATTAAAAGAGCTTTCTTCTCATTTTCTATTTTTGTATTTTTATTTGATATTTTTAAATATTCTTGTTTTAAAGACAAATAGTTATTCCTTTCTTTTCTCAATTTTTTATCAATATTTAGTTTTTCTTTAGCAATACCATCTCTTTTAATTTTCAACCTATTTAAGTTTTTATTCATGTTATTGCTTCTGGATTTTAATTTTTTATTCTCAGCTAATAATGAGTTTATTTTATTAGTTAATTTTTTATTTTTTAAGTTATTAGAATTCTTTTTTCCACTATTTAGTTTTTTAGATAAAGAATTTATTTCTTTTTGATTGCTAACAATTTTTTGATTGTTCTTTATAAGTTTTTTATCAAGTAAAGCAATTCTTTTATCTTTAGATTTTAATAAGTTGTTTTTCTTACTTAATTCATTTGTTAGATTCTTGTTTAAATTTTCTATTTTATTTAATGAATTGTTTAAAGATAACAATTTGGTTTTTAGAGAATTTAACTCTCTATTTTTTTGTTCTAAATTACTTTCTTTTAAGGATATAGCTTTTTCTTTTTTTCTTAAGAGATTCTCAACTCTTTTTATCTCTTGTTCTTTCTTCAAAAGCTTTAGCCTGATTTTTTTTATTTCTTCATCTCTTTTTTTATTATCCTGATTCTTTACGAAATCATTTTCATTGTAATTACTTTTTTTCTTTACAATGTAGCGATTACCTGAAATACTGCTGTCTTCTAGATACAAGACGAATCTGTTTCCAATAGACTTAACTGAATACTTGCCATCCTTTTTAAGTGAAAGCATTATTCTACTAGTGGTGTTTATATCATCTTCAAATTGAGATGTTATAATCTGTTTTATAATTTCATTATTTACATTTATTGGAGATTCAATTCCTTCAATAGAAGCATTTGATATATCAATAATCAAACGAAGGGGGTTCCTTAGTTTAAATACCGTAAATGTAGGCTTTTGAGTTCCTTGAACATTCAATTCAATCCTTCCTGTAGATTCTTTTATACTAATCTTAGATATCTTATTATCTAAAGATAATATACTTACAGAGTAAAGATACAGAACCATCACTAACAACATACTTATTCGTTTCATAATCACCTCTTATTCTTCCGTTTCTAATTTTATAGGAATTCTATTAACAATTCTTTTACCACTAAGTTCATAGCTTTCTTCATTTATAATAATTCTATCTTTTTTAATAGATAGAATACGGCCAGAGTTTTTACCAACAAACTCTCTTTCTCTAACATTATGGGTTTTACCTGTAGGATCTTTTAAAAGAGCTCTTCTATCATTAGAAGTCGTTCCATATACAAGACCAACAAGTTTCAACTCATCTAAATCAAAGCGTTGTAACTCTGAAATTTTACTAATATTTTCTGTAATTTTTATATCTGATGTAATAATGGGGGAAGTATCATTTACTTTTTTATTAAAGATAGATTGAAAAGGATCTGCTAATTTGTGATCAGGATAAACATAATTATCATTACCTAAATCAATTTTTTTCATTATCCCATCATAAAGTTTATTTATATCTTTCTTCCTATCTTTTTTCATAGATAATTTTTTTTGAGAATGATACTCTGGAAAACAACCAGATGCCAAAATTGTAATCACAATAAAAATAATATATTTTTTAAATTTATTTGTAAACTTCGTTTTCATAAAAACTCCAAATTACTATTTTTTCTTTTTACCCTTTTTATTTTTTTGCCCTTCATTTTCTTTTTTAAATCTATAAATTTTAATTGTTAATTCTGCATCAATTAAAACTTTTTGATTTTTATAAACAGGCTTACTCATTTTTATATCATTCATATTGATAATTCTATTTGCTTCGCCAACTTTATTTAAAAAGTTTAATATTTCATGGAAAGATCCATTTATTTCTAATTTAATAGGCTTTTCAACATATAAATCTCTTACAATCTCTTTTTGTGGCTCTATATTATTAATTCTAACAAGAGTTGTATCCGCCATTATACCAATAGCATGAATAACTACATCTGTTTCCGTTCTATTTGGAAGCTTAGTTTGTTCTTCAATAAGTTTTTCATCAATTTTCCTATTAATGGCTTTATCCATTTCAAGGGTTTTACTTTTATCATCATATTCCAACTTCTTTTCTTCAAGAGAGCTTCTTCTATTTAGAAGTCTCATATAGTCTTCTTCTAATGGGGAAAAGAAGAGAAAATAATTTATAGCACTAACCAAAACAGTAACAACAACAACAATGGCTATTTTATGTCCTGTTTTTAATGATGAAAAATTCTCTAAAATATCATTCATTGTTTTTCCTCTCTTTTAATACACAATCAATTTTAAAAGCAATATATTTTAAAGCTTGAGTATATTTCCCTTGCTTAAGTTTACCAGTGTAAGTTTCAGAATGAATTTCTTTGATTTCAACTTTAGAAAATATATTACCTTGCCCCATTAAAGATGCAACAAAACGAGTTACATTATCATAAGATGCAGCCCCCCCTTTTAATTCAATTTTATTATTTTTTTTATCTAGAACAATCAACCATGTTTTATCTGGTATTTGCCTATTAATCTCATCAAGTGTCTTTAATAAATTTTTCTTTAATTTTTCTAATGCATTAATTGCATTAATTCTTCTTAAAAACTCTTCTCTCTTCTTTTTTTCTTTTTTTAAATCACCAAGTAAATTCTTATATTGGTTAACATCTTTTTGAAGCTTATTTACCTTTAAACGTTGTTGTTCAACAAGTGTATTGTGATGAAGATAAAAAACAATATTCCCTGTAATAATCAAAATTATTACGACTAAAAAAAGCATAAATTGCTTAAGTTGTTTTTTATACTTTAGTCCTTCTTTTATTGGTAATAAATTTAATGTAATCATTAGCTTTCCACCTTTCTTAATGCCAACCCAACAGCAACAGTTGCTAAAATACCATTTTCTCTAATAAAATCAATATTAAACATTCTTGGATCAATATTAATATTATTAAATGGATTTAAATATTCAACCTGAATACCAGATGACTCTCCTAACCTTTTTGTTATGAGCTCTACTTTTGAACCTCCACCGGAAAGATATAATCTATCAATATCATCTCCAGCAGCTTGGGTTCTGTAGTAATCAATAGTCTGCAATATTTCACCCGCAATTCGACTAGCAACATCTTCATATATACCATGCAATTCTTTTGAGTTAACCAAATTAGAATCACCTTGTAATGCTCCTAGTTTAATATTCTCAGCCTCTTCAACAGATAATCCATAATATTGAGAAACAGCTTCAGTTACCTCCATGCCTCCAATAGAAATATCTCTTACAAATTTTGAAATTCCTTTTTCAATAATATTAATATTCGTAATTGCTGACCCAATATTGATAATAACAACATTTTCATCATTATATCTGTTCGGATAATTAAATTCATAAACATTCTGTAGTGCAAATGCATCAATATCAACAATTGCAGGCTTTAAACCTATAGACTTGACAAGCTGATCATATTCATCAACCATATTTCTTTTTGCAGCAACTAAAAGGACTTCTATTTCCCCAGATTGATCTGGTACTCCTGTCAATTTTTGAAAATCAATATAAACATCATTGATATTAACTGGAATGTAAGATTCTGCATCCCACTTAATATGTTCTTCTAATTCATCATCATTAACAGTTGTTGTTCGTATAAATCTCACAAAAACTGAATGTCCAGAAATAGATAATGCAACATTTTTAGTTTTAACTTTAACTTCTTTTAGAATTTTAACTAAACTATCTGAGATAGCAGAAGTATTCATTAATGCACCATCAACAATTGACTCTGTTGGCAATGGAACAATAGCAAAACTCTTAAGAGATGTTAATTTTTTAGTTTGCTTTAAACAAACTAATTTCATTGAACTAGTACCAATATCCAACCCGATAATATTTACAGCCATTTAAAACCTCATAACCTTATAACATTATTATAGTTTTTTTAATTTTAAAAATCAAATTTTTGAATAAAAAGTTTTTTATATTGTTATTAATAGTTATTTTGGGTAAGATTTAGAATCTACTTCTTAGATATATTGCAAAGCCAAGTTTTTTTGTTTCACTATCACTTCTTATCACTCTTTTACTTTCTTCGTCTACTGTTGAATCGTTCTGATCAATTAAATAAGACAACTCACCAGAAACTTCAGTCCCTTTTGATAACTCATAAAATATAGAAAATTTTAATGAAGTAATTGGTTTAACATCTACATCTGAAGGGAGTCTTACTTTATTTTTGGTTAGACCACCAGTAAAAGAGGATTGATCTTCTCTATCTTTTATAACAATGATAGAATCACTACCCTCGCCTTTATATGATGCAGGCATTTTATAACCATACAAGAACCCCAAAGTCAAATGCTCCATCAAAGTATACTCTCCACCAATTGAAAACATTTTCTCTGTTGTTAATTTAGAATTACTAGTAATAGATTCAAATGCAGTTAATCCGGGAACATTAAACAATAAGAACTGAGGATTTCTCATAATAAAATCCATATTTACTTTAAATGAACCTGATGATACTCTAAATTTTAAATCAGTTGCCCAACCATTAAAATCAATTAAATTATCTCTATTATCTGCATCCCTTAACTGTTCTGTCAAATAAACGCCTTCAAAAGAAGCAACAAATCCTAGACCACTACCCAAGTCTTTATTTTCAGTTTTTTTTGCATCATCCTTTTTTGCGATATCTTTCAAATCATCTCTAGGGTCTATATTTCTGTAAACTTTCATTACATCTGAAACACTTAATGTTGTATTATATCTATAAGATAATCTTCCCGAAATACCTTTTGCATAAATTCTATGTCCAAAAACATTTTCTTTATCTAAGTCTACATCATTTCTACTCTGTAAAGGATTTGTTCCTTTATCAAAAAGTCCAGCATGCACATCTAGTTTAATCATATCTGCCAAATCAAGATAAGCTCCACTAAGAATTCCCCATGTTGTAGATATTGTATCCTTTGTTTCAAGCCCATTTGGCCCTTCTTCAATTAAGTTTGTATTAAAAGAACGAGTTTTAAAGCCTAAGAACAAACCTGCCATTTCACTTGTCCAACTAAATTTAATCCCAGGCACAGGAGTTTTTTTATTTATTTTACTCTTAGGCCACATTGATTGTCCTCCCCAAGATAAATCATAAGTCCAACCAAGTAAAAATCTATCTGAATTATATGGAAAAGCTAAAATAGAAAACTTACTATCTCCCATCTTGTATTGAATTCTTACATAAGAACCATCTTCTTTTAATTTTGTTAATAAGTCCCCAGTTTCATTATTAAAAACAGATAAATTAAATACAAATGCACTTTCTGTTGTTAATCCTTCAATAAAACCATCAAATTTTTTATATACAACTAACTGTGACTCTGTTTCATCACCGGTTTTATATGTATTTAATCCTTCATTAAATAATTGAGTATTAGTATCTCCAAATCTTGGAGAGTTACTTCTTCTTGATGTTTCAAAAATATTATCATCACTAAACTTAAAAGTCACTTGTGAATCAATCCAATCGCCAGCTAATAAGGTAGAACTCAGGCTTAAGAATACTAATAAAGATAAAATCATTGCTTTTTTCATATGTTTACTCCTATTTATTTATTACATTCAGGGTCATTGTTTATCATATTATTCCAACCACCCAAACTATCATCTTTTAATTTAATATCACATTTACTTCTAAGGTAAATAACCCATATATCGCTATAAACATGATGTAAAATACCTCTAACATAAGAAATTTGAGTTCCTTTTTTAAGTATTTTTTCACAATTTTCACCAGTACAATTTTCATCTTTATTTTGATGAAACATTAAATCAAATTCACTTGCTCCATTTATAGAAACAACTCTAAATGTTGGTTTATCTGTTGCCGTAATATCTGTTCCAATTGGATAAACCTGCCATTGTGAATAAATTTTATAATCTTTATTATTTGCATCAAAAGTACCAATTTGAACATCTTTTATTTCTACGATATTAGATTCGTATCTCTCAAGATTTTTTATATTGGTAGCATCATTCCTACCTGCAACAAATTCAGAATGATCTAATTCACAAATAGGGATATCCTTCATTCTTTCATCTAGAACAGACTCATCTAAATCCATTTCACCACTAATCATTTCCCACAAAGGGAATCCCATTTCTGTCATTCCATTTGATATACCTGGAGGAAACTCAACCAAGTTACCACTAAACCAATCTAATTTGTGACCAGCTCTTAAATATTTAAAATCTTCTTCACCGGCACCAACAGAAGAATCTCCATCAAAATTAATTGGAGCATTCCGAGAATACACATACATAGTAGAATATCCTTCAAAATTAGGATTTTTAATCCAATTTCCAGTTCCATCTTTAATCATACAAGCACCAGTATTATCTCCTGCTTCATTGATATGCATCCTGTCTGTATCAATAATATACATACCACTACCACTTGCATAAATCACCATTAAATTTTTATGTGGATTACTACCATCCGGATCTGTATTTTGTGAAATTCTTATATAACTATCATTAAAGAAGTTCGAAGCATCTGCAGTACTATTACTTGGCAACTGAATATCATAAATATCTAAACCTTTAAAATAAAACTTTTTATCTTCATCAGAAACACCAATTACGCCATTACCGCTATCCTCTACAATAATATAAGACTCATCAAATGTTTTTAATAACGAAACAGTTAAAGTGGTTTCTCCATCAATAAAATCACTAGCAGAAATATTACCAGGGTTACAAGTACCAGTAGAAGTATAAACTCTTAATTGATTTTTTAAATCTGTAACTTTTTCTCCGTAAAAATCCAACGCAGTAACTTTTATTTCTACTTGAAATTCTCCATCATGATATGGAATATTAGCAGGTAATAATTGAGTAGTTTCAGGAGCATTAAGAACATCAACTTTAAACTGAAATAATTTTCCATGTAAATCAACTTTTCCTTGTTCAATTTCACCACATGAAATTACAAAAACAAGAGACAATAACATTAATATAATTTTTATTTTCATATTCTCCCCTATTTCATAGTACGAATTCTATTAGAATCTTCAAAATCAGACAATCTAATTTTGTGTTTTTTTCTAATAAAATCAATAACAACATTTCTAATTTCAATACCAGTATCAACTTTAGTTGTTACCCTTGCGAGCATACTAAAACCACTACCACCTCTTGCCATATAATCATTAGTTGCAACTTCATAGAAAGCATAAGGATTTAAAGGCTCTTTATTTTTACCAATTTTAATATCTTTTGCTACTTTATTTTTGCAATCTAACACCAATTCAATACCAGATACTTGAACCTGAGTTGCACAACCTCTTTCAGCTGAGTGCTCAGCAACATAATCAAACATTTCCTGAACTTCTCTTCCTGATAATGTCATAGTTGTAATAGAGTTATTAAAAGGAAAGATTTCAAAAATCTTTGAAATTTTAATTGGTCCCGTTGGTAAATCAGCTCTAATTCCTAAAGAATTCGTAATAGCAAAGTCAGCATCAACAAATTCTCTTGTTCTCATTGCATCACCGACTAAATTACCTAAAGGAGAAGAGCCTCCGTTTAGGTCAATTCTATTTATTAAATCTTCAGCAGAACCAATAGATTCATCAACATTTAATATTTGGTACATTGCATCTTCATAATTTGCAAGCATTTCTGTCATTTTATTATACATTATGACAGCTTTTGAATCTGATTGATATAGCTCTTCAGGAATAGCTATTCCTTCTTTATATTGCTTAATTCTTTTTTTAGATGCTTCAATTTGATTATCTATACTATTGTCAATAGGTATTTCTCTTAAACTAGTTGAAACAACCTCTAAACCAGCAAAATTTTCACCATCTTTAACATCTTTTAAAACTAAATTTAAAACTCCTAAAAATTTTAAGTTAACGCCACTGTGTACTAAAATACATTTTCCACCATCTTTATTTATAATCTCTTGAGGTGGATCAGTTACTACATGGTGGTGACCACCTAAAATAACATCAGCATTTGATAATTTTTTACACAATTGTTGGTCAACATCAAGCCCCGCATGAGATGCAATTACAACTAAATCGACTTGATCTTTTAATAAATCAATATAGTACTGGGCAGATTCTCTCATATCTTCTGGAGCAAGCCCCATAGAATTACCTGCATCAAAAATACTAACCATAGATGCAGTATTTGCAAGACCAACAACTGCAATATCTAAACCATTTCTTCTAATGATATTATATGGCATAATAATGGAAGGCATTTGATTTTCAGCATTTGAATTTGGTTGACTAAAAAAGATATAATTAGCTGCAAGCAATGGATATGAAGTCCAATTTCTAACTTGCTTCATCCAGTTATTAATACCTTGATCAAATTCATGATTACCTAATGTTTGTACATTAACCTTTAGTAAACTTAAAGCTCTAAGCTCGGGCTCTCCTTGAAAAAAGTTAAAAATCGGGGCACCTTGATAAATATCTCCGGTGTCTATATACACCCATCTATTACTTTTAGCTTTTTCTTTTTCAAGTATATAGGCTAATCTAGCCATACCACCATAAAATTGACTACCATTATCATCATAACATTTACCATGGGAACTACACATATTTGCTCTATCTTCACATTGAAATGCACCCTGTGTTTTATTTACACATTTAAAATTAACACATTTCTCATTACTAGTACAATCATCTGTTTTTAAACATTCATAACATTGATTATTTTCTTGATAACAATGAGATTTGCTTGCACTACAATCAGAATCAAGTTCACACTTTCCAGCTGTAGTAATAGGCTTACAATCTTCTCCTTCAGAATAATACCCAGGGTCACAATTACAATGAGCTTGTGGGTCCTGTGGAGCTAAACCTTCTTTTTTATCCCAAGAGTTTGGGGTAAATTGAAATGGAAGAATTTTTGAGTGAATATCTGTTGTGTGAAATAAAGTCAATCTTATTTCACTATCTTTTAAAGATACCCCCTCTTCATGTTTATATCTCCCACAAGATACAAAAACAAAGAGAAATAAAAGAAAAATAATTATCTTCATACACCTCCTAAGTAGAAATCAGACGCCCTGAGAATAGTTAATATAAAGCAGATTGTCAATGATTTTTTTTAATTATTTAAAAAAAATTAAATAAAAAACTTGACTATCACCCGACCAATTCATACAATAAGTCAGAAAGTAGGATTTTATCCTACATCAACACACATCATCAATGGAGGTATAAAATGGAATTAGTGAAAACAGAAATAAAAACAGAAAAAAGACAATTTGTATTAATTGATTTTCTTCCAGAAGATTTCATTAAAGATAGTGATTTTGATATAAATGAAGAAATTATTCTTGAGTTAGATTTCTAGTTTATATTCAATAAATAAGCATTATTTTATACATAAAGAATAATACCACAGTAGTGGGCGAAGAAAATTATTAAGAAATTACATCTTATCAAGCATTTTTGCAGGAATTTTAACTGAAGCTTTTAAGTAAGCACCATCAGCTTCTAATTTAATAGAATCAAAAGCATCTTTAGCACCAGGCATTTGTTTATCCATTTGAGCAGCTTTTGCACCAAACATTTTAAGCATAGGTTTTAAACCATCAACAAGAGTTTTAACTGCTTTTGCATCTGATTTTAAAACTAATTTAACTTCAATTGAAGATGATGAAACATTTGCGCCAACAGCTAAAACTTCTAATTTCTGTAATACTCCAGCTACTCCAGGAACAGGCATCATTTTAGTCATTTTTGATAAATCTTTTTTAGTTGATTTAGGAACAACAACAGCCCCTTTTGCTGAAGATGCATTTAATTTTGCAAAAATAGCAGCAAATTCTTTAACATTAGCAGCTTTTCCTTTACCGGCTTTTAAATCAAGGATTTTTTTAGTATTATCAACTGTACCACCAACTAAGGTTTTACCAACAAGAGCAAATCCAAACCCATCATCATTAAAAATCGTTGTACCAGCATATGCTAATTTTTTAAATCCTTTAGGTAGTTTGCTGAACATGTCTTTACTAAAACCACTACCATTGATTAAAACACCAAAATTAGGTTTTCTTTCTAAGTCTCTTAATTTGTCTACTGTTGCAAAAAGCGTAATAGATTTAACATCAGATGGCTTAATACCTGTCATTTTAGTAAACATTTTACCTTCTTTGGTAACTTCTTTTTTAACTTTTTCTAATTTCATAAAATCAGAAACATTAATTTCAGCAATTGCATTTGTTCCTTCAGGGATTAATTTTGTATCTCCTGCTAATTTTCCTTTCTTCTTACAGGAACTAAAAGATAAAACAAAAGCCAAAGTTAATAAAACTACAATAGTTTTCTTCATAACAACCTCCTTATTATGATTATGATAAAAATTTATCAAAGAAACTTTTAAATTTTTCATGGGGAACGGAAACGCATATTCTTGAATATTTTTCAGCTTCTTCTTTTGGAAGAGTTGTGAAATATGGCAATGATACAGAACCAATTCTTTTTTCCATTAATTCATCAAAAGTTTTATTGACTATAACAAAGATTCCTACAGGAACACTATTCGTATAAAATCTTTGTGCCAAAAAGTTATTTTCTTTTAAATATTTAATATTTTTACTAATATCTTCAACAGTTTTTTCCTTAAAATCACTTGCTACGACTCTACCAACATCAGTAGTTAAGATTTTTTCAATTAATAATTGAGAAAATGCATTAATTCCATTAGTTGTGTACAATAAATGTATTTTAAATTCATGATTAAAATCTTTATTACCAGTATAAACAAAACCTACCCTTTGCCCACTTAAACCAACAGACTTACTAAAACTTTCAACTATTATAATATTTTCTAATTTAGCTAATTTAGAATAAAAATCATCACTTTCATCCATAAACAACCTTCTATATGGGCTGTCCCAAATAACAGTAACATCATTTTCAGACAATTCTTTTGCTAATTTCAATAGCATTTCATCATCATATTTATTACCAACAGGGTTATTAGGGTCACAGATTATAACAGCAGAGCCTTTTAAGTTTTCTATATTATTTTGTAATTCTTCAAAGTTTTCATAATGAGCGAAATCAACATTATTAACTTTCATTACATTGGTATAAGCTCCCCAAAAAAGCTTAGATATATAAATTTTTTCTACATCTATTACTTCTGTAATTAGCTTTAACCCATTCATTCCTCCACCAACAACAAATAAGTCATCACTATTTATTGTGTTTTGAAAAAACTCTGTGTTTATTGCATTTCTTAGTTGCTCTCTACCATTATTTGGCGGGTACACTTGTATATCTGTTGAATTAAAATCAATTAGAGGAATTATATTAGATAAATCAATATTTACAACAGCGTTAATTCCCCTATTCAAATATAAATACTCCAAACCTGTTTCCGAGCTCATTTTTTTTAATTTTTCACCAATAGAAACAATTGCAGAGTAATTCGCCCCACTTTTTTTAATCTCCATAAAACTCCATAAATCATAAAATTTATACTAATTTACTACAAACAGCCTAATTAGTCTAGTATTTTTTATATTTTAAAAGCATTCAAACAAAATTCTTTGTTTTCATTTGAAAAAATAACCAATGAATTGTTTATTTTTTGAATTTTGAACTAAAATTTCAAAATTTAGTTAATTTTTAAAGACTTAACATAGTTACTAGATACCGTTAAAGCCTCTAATTTAGCTTGAAGTTTAGTTGAAATAGGAATAATTATTTCTCTATTTCTATCATCTATAGTTCCTGTTCCATAATCACCGAATCCACCTTTATCAACCTGTGTGTAGGCAAGAGCCAACCTTCTAGCATTATAAGAAAAGCTATCTTTTTTAGAAGCATGATCAAGCATAGTTGTAAACAATGAAATAGTTCCATTATTATTATAAACAACTTCATATATTCTAGATTGTTCAGGAAAATCTAATAAGCCACAAGTTACAACTTCCACAAATGGAAATTCATTATCATTTTCTGCAGGAAATTGCCTTATTTTATTTTTATGAGTATGACCTGCAATAATAGCTAAAACATCTTCATATTGCTTTAATGTGCTAATATATTCTGTAGATGAAACTTCTGATTGTGATTGAAAATGATCTGTTGGCTGATGATGAATTACTATAGATGCAACTCCTTCTTCTTTTAAAGCATCTAACTTATCTTTTAACCAATTAAATTGTTCTGCACCTAGCAACGCATTCGTTAAAACTTGATTAGCTTGTAATTCTCCACTAGGTTTAACAAAATGTTTTTTAGTAGCTGATAAATCAAGAAATATTAATTCAAGAGGAATATCCTTATTTGGCCTTATAGAGTAATATCCTTTTTGAACATCTGTATTACTTTTATTAAATCCGCCTTCATCTTTTATGGCATCTATTATTTCTCCATGGTTTCTAAATGGAGCTCTTGTAGGATCTGGATCAACTTCAAAATCATCACATCTAGGCAAATCTGATTTACAAGCATCTGTAGCTACCGGTAAATAAGCTCCATTTCTATTATCTCTTTCAAAGCCACACTGTACCTCTCCATATTCAGTATCAGGATTTTGAGCTCCACTATAAACATCACATCCTAAAAAGGGAATGGTAGACAATTCACTAGAAACATAGTTATTAGCTTTTTCATCTGTTATATATGAAATACCAACATATAAAACATCATGATTACCTATAGATGCGTACCAAGGCAAATCATCAGCTAAACCTTCAGCAATATATGGATCCGTAAAGTCATTACCCATACCTTGAATAGGGTCATGTTCTTGAGAGCCAGTAACTGCTTTTACAACACCACCATTCATAATAGTATTAAACCACTCTAATTCAGCCCCCTCGGCATTATCTATCATGTCACCAGTTGCGAGAACAAAATTAAATTTTTCTATTTTATGGACAGCATTGATTGTTTGTATAGTAGAATGTAAAACATGAGTTGAATAAATACTTTGAGGCCTATAAGCACTACCATTATGAGATACATATCCATAAACTGCTCTCATTGGAGATTGAACATCAGTAAGATGTATATCTGTTATCTGAGGAAAAAACAAAAGAGATTTTCTTTCTGTAGCCTCTGTATATGAATCGGGGTCTTTTAATAAGGATTTATCTAAAATATGAGCTTCTCCTGCCTTTACTTCAAGAGTTCCATAACCACTTTTTAATACTTTATCTAAATCAGTTATTAAAATATTTGGGTCAGAATACTCATTAGGGATTAAAGTTTCTGTTAAAGTTGTCTTAACATCAGACAATATTTCATATTTAGCACTTTCCCTTGTGTTATCTTCATCACCACTGTCTCCACATGATGTTATTGCTCCTCCTAAAAAAGGAACAACTGTAGCAATTTTAATAAAAGATTTTCGTGTAATTTTAACGTTCTTCATAGCCCCTCGCAAATATTTGATAAATTATTATATAAGTATATGTATTTTTTGTCAATTTTTAAATAATTATTAATTCTTAATCTTCTATATTGCCTATTTTATTATATTAAATTTATATAATTTTAGTTTTAATTAAACACAACTATTGACAAAAACTCAATTCTATAATACTTCAGATATCTTATCTTTTAAATTCTGTATTGTATATGGCTTTAATAAAAAGCCCTTAACTCCATCCTTAACAAGTAAATCAATACTTGCTTCTCTCGTAAAACCAGATAATAAAATAACCTTTACATTACTATCCATTTCTTTTAATTTATAAAAGGCTTCTCTTCCATCCATTTCAGGCATCACTATATCCATAAGAACAAGAGATATTTTATCCTTATTTTTCTCAAATACCTCAAGAGCCTCTTTCCCATTAGTTGCTTCGTAAACATTAAATCCCATTTTCTTTAGCATTTTACTAGCAATATATCTAACACCATCTTCATCATCAACCAATAAAATAGTTCCAGAATAGTTTAAATTAGTTTCCTTTTTAATACTAACTTTTAAGGTTTCAACATAATCTTTAATTACAGGGAAATACAAGGAAATAGTTGTACCTTTACCCAAATCACTTTCAAGCTCTAAAAACCCATTATAATCAACAATCGTGCCATATACAGCAGATAGCCCTAACCCTGTTCCTTTGCCCACATCTTTTGTTGTAAAAAAGGGTTCAAATATCCTTTCTTTTATTTCATTACTCATTCCTTTTCCATTATCTTTAACAGAAATACAAATATAATCTCCCTCCTTTATCCTAAATAAAGATTCTTTACAAAATTCTTTAGATGCATTAAAGTTACTAGTAAATATTTTAATTACCGGATCTTTATTTACTGCATCTTTAGCATTTACTATTAAATTTATTATAACATTTTGTAATTGTGAGGAATCTATTTTTATATATTTATATTGAGCATTAAACTCTGTAATAATTTTAATCTTTTTATCAATACTTCTTTTTAATAACTTAAGAGCATCAACTATTTCATTTTCTACATTTAATACCTCTTTGTAAACTCCTCCTTTTCTTGAAAAATCGAGTAACTTTCTCGTTAACTGACTTGCTTTTTGAGAAGATTTTAAAATAACCTCTAAGTTTTCTTTATAATGTTTTGGTAAATTTTCTTCTAGTAGTAGTATTTCTGTAGCCCCCAAAATCCCAGCTAACATATTATTAAAATCATGGGCAATACCACCTGAAAGTTGCCCAATTGATTCCATTTTCTGAGACTGCCTTAATTCTTCAAGTAGTTGAAATATTTTTGTAATATCTTTAAGGATAATAACAGCCCCTATTATATTTTTCTTAGAATCATATATTGGAGTTGATTTATCTAATACATGTATAAATTTATCTTTCTTAGTTTTAAAAAGAATAGGCTCTTCATGACTAACCGAAAGCCCTGTTTCCAAGACCTTTTTTAATGGATAAACTTGTTTGCTATCATTCTTTGCAAGAATAAAAGAAAATAATTCCTGAAAATTTTTTCCCTTTAAATAACTTAACTTATAACCAAGTATTTCTTCACCAATTGGATTGATATAATCAATATTACCATTAATATCAGTTGAAATAAAAATATCTCCAATAGAATTTATTGTAATAGTCAGCTTATCATTACTCTCAAGCAATTTTTTCTCTCTATCAGCAAGTTCTTTTGTTCTTTCATCAACAAGATACTTCAAACTATTTTTAACTTTCATCAAATAAATAACAAAAAGATATATTATAAGTAAAAATGTATTAAATAATAAGTATAAAAGATAAAACCAAATCTTATCATTATAATATTCAACATCCATTATAGAGATTATTTTGTCTTTATGCATAATGTTTATTTTCATTTTTTCTAAGGGGAATAATCCAAGTTTATTAAGAAATCTTTCAACATTATTAAGCTTATAAAAATCATCGTTAATAAAGTAACTACCAGTAATTTCTTTAACTTTAACATGTCTGTATTTCGCATAATTCGCAACTAATGTTAAATACTTAATTGCTCCATTTTCATCAAATCCCCAGATATAGTGTTCTAAAACTTTAGCTTCTTTTTTTATTTTTTCATAAGTATTATTTTTACAATAAGCTTCATACTTATAAAACACTGCAATAAATAATAAGATAGATATTAATAATCCAAATATAAAATGTTTTCTAACTCTAAGCATTAAGCTTTTGCTCTCCTAATTAATTACAAACCATCAATTTAGAACCACTATAATACAAAGAGGGCTAAAAGTCTATTAATTTTACTATAAAATATGAATATCTTGACCTTTTACTTCTACTGTGATAAATTTCCATATAATGTTTTTTGGTTGTTTATGAAATACATAGTTATATTACTGTTTGTCATCTCATTGAATATTCTAGCAATGGAAGATATAAAATTTTATCATACTGCAATTCGTGAAACAACAGAAAATACATTAACAGAAATAGATGGCTCCATATCAAGTTATAACAAAGGTGATAAATTATATGTTTTATTTAGAAAACTTGGCATAAGAAAGTATAAAAAAATATTAATGAAACATACAAATGGTAAAAATTTTGAGATAAAACTTCCTAAAAAAGTTGCAAAGATACCGGGTTTTGAATACTTTATAGTGTTAAGTTCTAAAAAATATGGCAACATTTCTATTTTTGCTAATAAATGGGAACCAATAACAGTTAGAGTTTTAAAAAGAGACTTGTCTAAATTAAGTAAAAAAGAACTTAACTATGAAATATTTCTTGAAGAACAAGAAAACAGAAAGGAAGTTATTTCTGCATCAAAAACTTCTCAAAAAATAACTGAAGCACCATCAACAATAACAATTATTACCGCAAAAGATATTGAAGCATCAGGAGCTTATTCACTTCCTGAGTTGTTTCGCTCTGTTCCAGGAATGGATGTAATGTATATTTCTCCAACCGATTCTAATGTTTCAATAAGAGGCTTTAACCGAGAAGGAGCTAATAAAATATTAACACTAATTGATGGTAGACCAATATATTTTGAACTTTTTGGTATAACATTCTGGGAAGCCTTACCCGTAAATATAGAAGATATTGAAAAGATTGAAATAATAAGAGGCCCTGGTTCTACTCTTTATGGAGCAAACGCCTTTAATGGTGTTATTAATATTTTCACAAAAGATCCTCAAAAAAACAGAGGTGGAAAAATAGTTACAAGGCTTGGAAGATATGGTTTAACAGAAACTGTTTCATCTATGGGAAGCGATGAAATTTATTCTTATAGAGTTTCTGGAGGTTACACCAAATTAAATTCATTTGAAAATATAGACAATCAAGTTCTTAAAAACATAAAGGTTAATTCGTCATTTTATTTTTTATCAGATGATGAAAAGGAAAAAATATCTATTCATACTGGTTTTATAAATGGAAAACTTAATTCATTATTTTCCTTAATTGGTACATTTGATGCGGATGAATATTCATATCTTTATGCCCAAGCAATATATGAAAACAGTGGATTTAAAGCGAATATTTTATACGATGTAACCCAAACAACAGTAACCGGTGGTTTTCCTAATCCAGAAAAGATATACACTTACAGTCAGGAAAACGGGTACGATACATTAAATATTAAAAATTTAAATATTGCAGGTTTTAATAATCCAACAATTGGAGGAACAGCAAGAAGATTAGATTTTGATGTACAGTATCAAAAAACATTGTTTTCAATAAATAAAACTTTAATAGGGGCAAATTATAGGTTTAGCAACTTTAATGCTTTTGGAACTCTAGATAATTATTCATCATCCAATAGATTTGGTGCATTTATACAAAATGAACTTAAGTTAGGAAATTTTATTTTAGCATTAGGTTTTAGAGGTGATTTATTAAGCATAAACGAAAACTATATAGAGGAGAACAAAGAAACTGATAAAAAAGTACCTAGCATACTAAATTTTTCTCCTAGAGCGTCTCTTGTTTATATAATTAATTCTAATAATGTATTAAGATTTTCAGTAGGTAAAGCATTTAGAGATCCAACATACTTAGAATCAAACCTAAGAATCAATATATTACCAGAAGTTAAAGATGA
Source organism: bacterium (assembly GCA_027064085.1). Lineage (GTDB taxonomy): Bacteria > UBP6 > JAFGXH01 > JAFGXH01 > JAFGXH01 > JAMOQH01. Next base: position 31,497 of record JAMOQH010000047.1, read on the forward strand.
AACTACTGGAGTAGTAACAAGAGAAGCTATAAATTTTAATGGAACTCAGGATGCCCAAAGTGAAAAAATTCTTTCCTATGAATTGGCATATTCTCTTAATTTGCTTAATGACAGATTAAAGTTTAATGTTAATTTATTTTATAACATAGTAAATGATTTAATTCTTTTTAGCGGAGATATAAAGGGGTTACTAGAAGTTATGCTAAGTAGAGGTGATAACATAAAAAATAAAGATAATTTATTTACTTTTAATAATAATGTCGATGCTAATAATTATGGTGCTGAAATTTCATTTGATTGGTATGTTAATCAATATTTTTCACTTTATGCAAACTATTCATATCAAAAAACATGGGTTACTAATGAAGAAAAATTAAAAAAAATGTATTCAGTCGCAAATATACATGAAATAACAACTGTTGATATTGAAAATCCATCACATAAGGTTAATTTAGGTTTTAGAATTGCAATGCAAGGGATATTGTTTAATGTATTTGGTTCATTTGTATCAAGTAGTCAAAGAAGAAATTTTATAACTGAAATAGGACAAGTTGATAATTCTGTTCCACTAATTTCTGGAGGTAATGAATATGTCGCAATGGAGGCTAATGCGTCATCGTTTACACATGTTCCAGCTTGGCTCACGCTAAATGCCAATATAAAGTATAAATTTTTAAATGACAAGATAACGCTAGGCTTAATTGTTTATGATTTACTTGGTTCTTTTGAAGAAGTATCCAAAACATTTAATGACCCGTTTAAAGAAGGAAATAAAGTTGGTTATTCTGGAACGATTAAAAATCCAACCGGAATTGCAAATGGGCGTCATATAGAGTATCCAAGAGCAAATATGTTTGGTCAAATGCTTGGTGGAGAAACAATGGGCAGAAGATTCTATGGATATTTAGAAATTAATTTTTAATTATATCACTCCCTCCATAATTATGGAGTTTAATTCTTTTTAAAATAATTGAGTTTATTTATTTAATATGTTAAATAGATATGGCAAACTTTGTTTGCATAAATGGAGAAAATAAAACTTAAAGAGGAGCTATGAACAACAAGTTAACAAGAAGATTTCAAGTAGCAGAACCTAAAGAAACGCAAGAGTATAAAATTCAAATTTATCCTGATGAATACGAAAAATATATAGACACAAGTAAAGAAAGCTATATAGAAGAGCCATTATTCTTTATTGTTAATTTAACAAGATTGAAAAAAGGATATTTCAATGCTGAAGCAAGTTTTGAGGGAAAACTTTTTACTTATTGTTCAAGATGCAGAGACAAAGCAAGTGTTGACTTAAATCAAGTTTTTAAAAGAGCTTATAAATACTCTGAATATGAGCAGGAAGAAACTGAAGATTTAATTTTTTACAACACTGTTTATATTGACCTTTTTAGTTTTTTTCTTGATGAAATATCCTTAGTAATACCAAGCTATAATTTATGTAAAGTTGACTGCAAAGGGGTTTGTGTTACTTGTGGAGAGAATTTAAATAAAAATTCTTGCATTCATTCAAAAAATAGGGTATAATATCAACCTTTAATTGTTACGAGGTTAATCATGGCAGTACCTAAGCAGAAAACCAGCAGAGCTAAAACAAGAAGCCGTAGAGCTCAAAATCTTAAATTTAACAAGCCTACAGTAAGTGTATGTCCTGTTTGTGAAACACCAATTAGACCACATCATATATGTGAGACTTGTGGTTTCTATAAAGACGAACCAGTTCTTGTTGCTGAAGGATATTCAGAACTAAATGAAGAGTAATCTTAATAAATAAAAAGGTGTGAATTCATCATACCTTTTTATTTATTTTTCAAAAATTCCTTAATTTTTACCTATAAAAAATTTGACACGACAAGCTTGTTGTGATACATTGCACGATAGAATTATTTTGTGAGGTAGCATGAAATTTCTTTTCACTACAATTTTTTTAATTATCTTACTCTTATTACCTGCATGTGAGAATGGCATAGTCATTTCTTACAATCCAGATGATTTAGAATCTGCAAGATTTATTAAAACAGAGAAGATTAAAAACGGAACAAATGAATTAAACTGTGAATATGGTGACCCAACACATACTCACAAACAGGATGACTCCTATTACGTGTATTTTACACTTACAAGTGCAAAGGCATCTCCAGTAAATCCAGAAAGCCCAAAGTTTTCGGGTATTGAGGACAGCCTTTCTATTGAATTCCAAGTAAAAGATGATCAGGGAAACTTTAAAAAGGATGATTCAATTCAAGTTGGTACAATAGAGTATGTATCTCCTGGTAAAAACTTAAGCGAAAGGCAAAATTTTAATTTTCTGATTGATGTATCTGATGACACCTGTTTGGATGCAACAGATAAAGATAGATGTGCCCTTTCAGGTGGTTTAAGTTCAATTTCTTTTGGAGATATGCTAAATAAAATATCAACAGCTCTTTCAAACTTATATGATTACTATGACGATGAAAATTCATTTTTTATTGAAGATGAATTTATTGGAGTAAAGTATTTAGCTTTTTCTGCAGGAGGAGAATCAAATTGGTTTGTAAAAATGATTACAAGCTATATTACAGATATGGATGGCTGTAGTGGCTCAATGTCAGATCAAAAAAACAAAAGAAAAATCCAATGTTGGCTAGACTTAAACAGTACAAGCACATATAGAGGGCTTAAAAATGAATCATCTAAATATCATAGAAAGCTGTGGGATGGATATATTGCGGCTGCAGACCTTATAAAATCAGATAACAATAAAAATAAGAATATTTTATTGTTTACATCTGGTTATGAGGAGGCTTTTTATGATACAAATTCTGAATTAAGTGCAAACAATAAATCTGTTCACAGCGAAGCAGAATTTTTTAGTGCAATTACAGCAAACGATAACATCCCGGTATTTATTGCACCTGAAGACAGATCAGATACTAAAAGTTTTCCAGATACAATTGGAACAAGCATAGATGATAAATTCTATAAGCTTGCTTGTTTAACAAATGGAGCTTATTTCCCATATGTATTTAAAGACAATGAATGGAAACCAACACAAACATCTGATTATAGTGCACAATATATTATGGGTAGTGTAAAGGATGCTAGTTATGGTACATGGAGAGTAAAAATAACATTAAATAGTAATACAACAGAGCGTTTTTATGATGGCGGATTTGTTGTTAATGCTAAAAGTGCTACAGGTAAAGATATCAAAACTAGCTTAGCTGGTTATAGAATTGTAAGATAGGAGAATATAATATGAAAAAAGTAATTATTGCATTTTTATTATTTGGGCTAACGATTCCATTGTTTTCAAGCAACTTAAATCAAGAAGTTGATAAATATTGGGGAGCAAGAAGACAAATCGTTGTAATTCAAAAGAAAGAATTCACAAAATCTGATAAACTTGAACTTATATTATTTGGTGGAATGGTTCCAAATGATGCGTTTTACAATTCATTTCCTATGGGCATGAGACTTGATTGGTTTATGTCAGAAAATTTATCATTTGGACTTTCAGGCTCATATCACATTAACGCTGATACAGGTTCAATAAGCGTATTAAAAGAGTTGGGTGTAAAATCTAAATTTATGGAAAAAGTTAATTGGGACGCTTCATTAAGTGCATCTTACAGTATAATATATGGAAAAGGAGCTATGGGTAAAACTACATTAGCTTATTTCGATCTTTATCTATTAGGATTTGCTTCTATTTATGGCACTGAATTCCATCCAGGTTCATCTTATGACAAAACAGATAGCAGTATCAGATTTGGTGGTGGAATTGGTTTTGGAACAAGATTCTATCTTACTAAAAATATTTCTTTTAGAATGGAAGCTAGACAAAACTTTTTTATGAGAACCCCAACAAGTGATGGTGGACAAGGTGGCATTCAAAAACCTCTTGAATTATCTTTAGGAATTGGTTGGTTATTCTAAATAACAGTTAGGAGTTATAAATGATTAAATTTAAAATATATTTATTATTTTTTTTAATATCCTTTTCTGTTTTTGGACTTACTAAATCAGAAATCATAAAAATGACAAAAATGGGGCTCCCAGAAAGTACACTTATGGCAACAGTCAATGGCTCTAAAGATGTTGTAAAGATGGAAAAAGCAGATATTATAGAAATGAAAACAGCAGGCGTTCCAATTTCTGTAATAAAAGCATTAATAAAGAGATATTTAAAAAAGAAAGAAACCATAAAAAAAACTAGTACTAAAAAAGAAATAAAAAAGGATACTGCAGAAGAAGCTAAAAGACTTGAGGAAGAAAAAGCAAAAGCTGCTGAAGAAGCTAAGATAAGAGCGGAGGAGCAAAAAAAAGCAGAAGAAAGAATTGCAAAAAGAAAATCAGCTCAAGAACAAAGAGAATACAGAGAAAAGAGACTGTCTCTTGATAGAGCAATAGGAATGTACAATAAAAAAGAATATTTGAGAGCAATTAAAAAATTAAATAAATTTTTTAAAGTTGGTTTTAAACAAAGCAGTAATGAATATTACCTTGCTACATTTTATTTAGGAATGTCTTATTATAAATCAAAAGCATATTATTCTGCCATAAAAACATTAAAAGATGTTTTAGTTAGAGGTCCAGAAGTTAAAGTAGGTAAATCTATAAAAGGTGCTTACTTCATGCTAGCTTTTGAAGCTTATGGTAAAATCACTGGGGATTGGCCATTTAGTAGTGATTATAATGAAACTTACAGCATGATAGCAACTTATAACACGGCAACGCTACCTAATAAGTTTCAAAATGTATACAATTATTATATGGGAAAATACTATACAAAATGGGCATCTAACTCATCTAGAGCTGAAAAATATTTGGCTAGAATAACCCCAATAAAGAATAAAAACAGCAAATCTACTAGTTATCCTAAATTATATGCTTCTGCTCAGTATTTACTAGGCTTAAATAAAGTTAAGTCTAAAAAATATAATAAAAGCGTAAAACATTTTCAAAATGTAATTGTAGCAGTTCAGAATAAAACTGATTTTAAAAACACAAGCTTAAGAGATTTGGCTTATATTGCATTAGGCAGAATTTATTATGAAATTGCATCATCATATTTTGCCGTGGGAGGTATAGAGCAAGCAAAAAGACTTGCAAATGCGTCCTTAGATGCCTATAGAAAAGTATCAAAAGATAGTCCTAAACTTGCAACAGCATATTATGAAGCATCATGGGCCGCATTTATTACAGGTGAATATGATATCTCATTAGGCTATTTACATTCATTACACTCTTCTTATCTTAAAGATTATTATTATCCAGATAAATATATTTTAGAAGCTGGAATATATGTAAATATGTGCTTATTTAAATATGCTGATGAAGCAGTTTCTGCTTTTAAAAAGAAATATGACCCTTTTAAAAAAGAGCTAGATAGTTTCTTATCAGAACCATTAGAGCCTAAAGAATACCTAGAAAAAATTAAAAAAATATCTGCAAACAAGCCTATGAAAGGAAAAAGATTTTCTTATGAATTAATTTCTTATATTATTTCAGATGGATATTTTTATGAAAGTTACAATGCTTTAAATAATATAGAAAATGAAAAAAGAATTTTGGCAAAATGGAGTAAAAAAGGTAAAAGCAAAATAGCCTCTTTTAATAAACTATATGTTCAAATTCTTAAAAAAGAAGACAAGTTGTATCGTTCATTAGGCTCATGGGTAAGAAGAAAATTACAAAATGCAGTAAATAACTTAAATGAACTATATTTAAAATCTGATGAAATTTCTTTTGAAATTATTAGTGCAGAAAAAAGAGTTTTACAAAATGAAAAACTTGCTTTAACTCAAAAAACAAAAACCACTAAATCTCAAAAAGCAAGATCCAAAAAGGAATACAATCTTAAAGATGATGAAATGATGTGGAAATTCACTGGTGAATATTGGATTGATGAGATAGATAACTATCACTCTTTTTTACAGAGTAAATGTAAATAGTATATAAATTTATTTGGAGGTCTTTTAAATGACTAAACTTCTTGGTATTTTATTATTGTTGTTTTCTTTTTCTTTTGTTTTACCTGCTAATTCATTTAAAGCAGCTAAAAAAAAGAAGGAAATTAAACTAAAATTAAAAAAAGAAAAAAGAAAAAAAGATGAAGCTAGAAAAAAAGCTCTTGCTAAATTAGAACAAATGAAGAAAAAAAAGCTTGATCTATATTCATTAACAGATGATGATTTAGCTTCTATTGAAAAAAAAGAAAAAGAAATAAATGAAAAGAATAGAGAGCAAATAATTCTTCTTGAAAGAATGATTAAAAATCCAAATCTTTCAGATGATCAAAAAGCAGAAAGGATGTTTAGATTAGCCGAATTAAAATGGGAAAGCTCTAAATTTTCATACCTAAGAAGAAGAAAGGAATATGAAAAATTAATGGATAAATGCCTTGAAGATAAAACAGTCAAATGTCCTAAAAAAGAACCTGTTGCTGATTACTCTGCATCTATTAAAATATATAAGACAATTTTAAAAAAATTACCTAGATATGACAGAATTGATGAAGTTATATACTATTTAGGTTATGGACTTCAGAGAGCCGGGAAACCATCACAAGCAGTATCATATTTCAAAAAAATTGTACTTAAATATAAAAAGAGTGAATATTTAGCTAAGGCATACTTTTCATTAGGAGAGTATTTCTTTGATAATAACTCCTTTATTGCAGCTAAGAAGAATTATGAAAAAGTTCTTGAAGACAAAAACAGTGATATTTATGACCTAGGTATGTATAAAATGGGTTGGGTTTATTATAATCTTGGTTCTGCTGCAACCGATAATAATCCTAAAAAATGGGAAAATTTAGATAAATCTTTAGATTATTTTAAATATTCAATAGAAAAATCCACAAAAGCGATTGCATTTAAAACTCAAGCTAAAAATGATTTAGTATTAGTTATGAGTGAATATAAAGATGCTTTTGACAGAGTGAAATCCTATTTTTATAAACTTGGTGGTCAAAAAGAAGCAATTAAAAGACTCAATAATTTAGGTGAATTATTGCTAGCTCAGGGTAAAGATACACAGGTTGTTGAAGTTTATAGATATTTAATTGAATCTGCCCCTACTGCTAAAAGAGTCCCAGAGTATTATAGCACTATACTAGAAACAGAAATTAGATTAAATGATAAAAAGGTTATTGCTAAAACTTTCAGAGAAATAATTGATTACTTTGCTCCGGATAGTGATTGGGTTAGAGCAAATACAGGTAAAGAATGGCAAAAAGAGGGTTTTGAGCTTGGTCAAAAACTATTACAAGAGAGAGCAATTACATTTCATGAAATTGCACAAAAATGTAACCCTAGAAGTAAAAAATTTAAATGTAATAAACATGAATCATATCTAAAAGCAGGTGACTTATATAGAGAATATATAGATAAGTATCCAACAAGTAAAGAAGCATACCAAGATAGTTTCTATTATGCTGAAATCCTATTTTATCATAAAAAAGATTATCAGCAAGCTGCAAACTATTATGAAAAGATATTTAAAGATCCTTCTGCAAAACAATACTATGCAGATGCAGCATTTGGTATGATACTTGCTCTTGAAAAATTAATGAAAGATGAAATGGAAAGGTTGCAAGGACAAGTTAAAATTACAGAGTCTAAAGAAGCTGGCTCTCTTAATAAAAAAGAAAGGGTTGAATTTACTCCTAGAGAAAGACAATATGTTGTTGCATGTGATAATTATATAAAAGTTGTTAAATCACCAAAAGAAAAGCCTAAAGTTGCTTATGGTGCGGCAAGACTCTTTTACGAAAAGGCACAATATAAAGAATCAATTAAAAGATTCCAAGATATTATTAAAAGCTATAAAGGCACTAAGTTTGCATCACTTGCAGGTAACTTAATTCTAGATACTTACAATAGGCTTAAAAACTACAAAGAAATTGAAAATTGGGCTGAAATACTTCTTAAAAACAAAGATTTTACATATAACAAGAAAAACAAGTTAATTATCTTTGTAAGACAATCAGTATTAAAACAAGGTGAAGAAGCAATTAAAGCAGGAAAATATGTTGAAGGAGCAAATCATTTTATCAGACTTGCAGGCGACAGAAGATTTAAAAAAGATTTAACTATTGCTCCTGATGCTCTTGAAAGAGCAGCTATTGCTTATGGTTTAGCAAAAGATGAACCCAGTGCAAATAGAATATTACTTAGAATAGTAAAAGAATATCCTAAGTCAGAGTTAGCTCCTAAATCATTATTTACACTAGGTAAGGTTCATAGCCTAAGAGCAAAATTTAAACAAGCTGCTGATTACTTTAGTATGTTACAAAAATATCCTAAAAATGAACAATATACTCCTGATGGACTATATAATGCAATTACACTATACGCCGCTTTAGGTGACACTAAAAATGCTATTTCCTTGATAGATAAAACATATCTTAAAATATATGGAAAATCTAAAGATCCTGCAAGAATTAAAGATATTGAAGCTTTAAAATATAAAAGAGGTGAAATCTTTGAAATGGTTAAGGATTATAAAAAAGCTAATGAAGCTTATAAGGAATATGTTATTAAGTATCCAAAAGATAAAAATAAAATTATTGAATTAAAAATAAGAATGGGTAAAAACTTATTAAAACTCAAGAAAAATAATATGATTGGAGCTAAAAAGTATTTTAAAGAAGCAATTAAAATATTTGATGATAAATACTTAAAATGTAAAAATGTTACTATCAAAAAGGGAAGAAAGAAAATCACTAAAAAAGAATGTAAAATTGATAGTAAAATTAAGAAAGGAAGTAAAAAAGAAGGCGAGTTTATTTATACCAAAAATTTAGTTGGTGGTGTATTATTTATGCTGGCAGATAAAAATTATCAAAAATATATTTCTTTATCAAAAGGTATAATTTCAACACCAGCTTACAAGCCAAGATCTTCAGCAGAAAGAAAAATGCAAAAGAAAATCAAAGAAATGAAAAAGCTTTATCCTAAATTAAGAGATTCCTATAGTAATATATTAAATTACGAATCACCTATTTGGACAGTAGCTGCATCTTATAGGCTTGGTAAAATTTATGGTGTTTTTGCAGAAACTTTATTTAAAGCTCCGTTACCAAAAGGTTTAAATGAAGATGAAGAATTCGTTTATAGAGACATGCTTGATGAAATAGCAATTCCTCTTCAAGAAAAAGCAATTCAAAACTATGATGTAGTATTGCAAGTTGTTAAACAAAATAAGTTTTATAATAAATGGTATAGTAAAACAGCATCTGAAATTGTTAAATATGAAGGAAGAGAAAATCTATTTCCAGCTGCAAAATACTTTTATAAAGATAAATTATCTCAGGATTTCTACTTAAAATTCAGAATTGAAAGAAAAAAAATTAATCCAATTATTAAAAAAACAGAAAAAAAAGTAGATGATAAAAAAATGAAAAGAAATAAGAAAGGTAGAAAATAGGAGTGTAAAAAATGAAAAAATTAATTCTATTAATAGCTCTTTTGGGTATAATATCTGTTGCTTGTGGAGAAAAAAAAGTTGTTAAAAAAGATGTAAACAATGATCTTCCTAAAATTACTCAAGAAGAACAATTAAAACTTGATGCACCTGCAAATGAAAAAAAGGGTTTGGACGCTTGCAAAAGAAAAGATCATAAATCTGCTAAAAAATATTTCAAACTAACATTAAAAGGTAATCCTAATAATTTTAATGCATTATACAAATTAGGAAAGATTAGTTTTCATGATGATAATTATGAAGCAGCTGAAGATTATTTTAGAAAAGCAATTGCTGTAAATGATAAAAACAATAATCTAAAATTAGTATATGGTAACTTACTTATAAAAATGAATAGATGGCCAGATGCTAAAGAATTTTTTGAAATTCAATTTGCAAAAGATCCTAAATTTGCAGAAGCAGCTATTTCCTTACTTGCTATTTACAAACATCTTATTGAAAAAGAAAAGGATAATAAAAAAATTGAGCAACTAGTAAAAAAAGCAGAAGGCTTTGCACAAAAAGCATTAAAGGAAATACCTGGAGATTCTGCAATATATAATAATCTAGGACAACTGTATTATTTGGCAGGTAAAAAATCTCTATCATTTTATGCTTTATCAATTGCAGAAAAAAATGATAAAAAATCACCAATAGTATTAAATACAATAGGTGTTTATTATGAAAATGAAAATAATGAGTTTTTAGCAAAAAGATATTATAAATTAGCATTAAAAAATGACCCTAATTATGTACCTGCTTTAAAAAATATGGTTAGATTTCAGATGGAGTCTTTAAATTATGCTGATGCAAAAAAGAATTTTGAAAAAATCATTAAAGCAGAACCTAATAATATTAATGCTCTTTATGGTTTAGCAATATCAGAATTAGGCTTATTTAATTTTACAGAAGCAATTAATAAACTTAAAGCATTATTTAACAAAACTAAAGATAATAAATATGCTCTCATGATAGCAGAAATATATTACAAAAATTTAAATCAAAATCCTAAATATCAAACTAAACCAGAGGAAAGAAAAAAATTCTTAGCAGAAGCTAAAAAATGGTATAAACTATATGTTGATAAACATAAAGAATTAAGAAAAGATAATGATATTGTAATGATTTATAATGGTATAGACGCTGAAATTAAAATGATAAATAATCCAGATAATTTAAAAACACCTGAAGATAATAAAAAAGCAGAACTTACCGATGAACAAAAAAAGAAAAAAGAAGAAATTCTTGAACAAAGAAAATTAGCTGATATAAAAGCTAAAAAAGAAGAATGCTTAAAAGAAGGAAAATCTGAAGAAGAATGCAATGTGATTGTAAAAAAATATGAATTACAAGAAAAATATGATACATGTGTAGAAAAAAAATCTGAAGAAGAGTGTGCTCCAATTCTTAAAGAATTAGAAAATATCATGAATGGTAAAACTCAAGAAGTAAATAAACCTAATGATAAAAAAATCAGTAAGGATAAGGCGATGCCTAATCCTACTAATGGAGAGAAAAAGAAAAAAGAAAAAAAAGAAGTTAAGAAAGAAGCTACTCCTAAAAAAATAACTCCTAAAAAAGAAGTTAAATCTAATAAACAAGGTAAATAATGAAATCATTATCACTAAATGTTGACCATGTTGCAACATTAAGAGAAGCAAGAAAAGATAATATGCCAGACCCCGTTACTGCAGCTTTAATGGCTGAAAAATTTGGAGTAAATGGTATAACCGTTCACCTAAGAGAAGATAGAAGACATATTCATGATAGAGATGTTGAAATTATATCAAAACTAATAAAAACGGATTTAAATCTAGAAATGGCTGCAGTTGATGAAATGTTAAAAATAGCTTATAATATTAGGCCTAAAATGGTTACCCTAGTTCCAGAAAAAAGAGAAGAAATCACAACAGAAGGGGGACTTGATATTATAATAAAAAAAGATTATTTGACAGACTTCATAAAAAACTTACATAATTCTAATATATTAGTTTCTTTATTTATTGATCCAGATATTGATATGGTAAAACAAGCTCATAAAGTTAATGCAGACATTGTAGAATTACATACTGGAGCTTATTCAAACGCAATTTCAGATAAAGACCAGTACAAAGAATTATTAAAAATTGTAGATGCATCTAGAACTGCAACAAAATTAGGAATGGAAGTTCATGCAGGCCATGGTATCAACTATCATAATATTGCTCCATTAGCACAAATAAAAGATATAGAAGAATTTGCAATAGGACACTCTATTATTTCACATTCTATTTTTGTTGGCTTAGAGAAAGCAGTAAAAGATATGTTAAAACTCATAAACATCTAAATTATTTTACTTAAATCACTAAAACGGGTATGATACTTTGTTTATATAAAGGTTTTTTATGAATGGTGATAAGCTAAAAATAATTGGTAGATGCCCAATAACGGGTTTAACTCTAAGAACAAAAGATTCTTGGAAATACCAAAGTAATGAATACTTTATTCATCCATATGCTCTTGGAGATGGCTCTATTATTATTGTTAACTCTAAAGGAAGACCAAGTATTAAAACAATACAGTTTGGCATAGATGTGTTTAAAAAAATACAAAATACTTTCAAAAATATAAAAGAATTTATAATAATTAGCAACCAAAAAGAAGTGAAAGCACTACCTCCTGGAGCAAGAAGATTATATATAGATTTTATAAAAGATAATTCAAAAATAATAGGAGCAATTTTTTATAATGTAAATTCAGTAACAAGACTTAGTTTAAGACTAGGAAAAGCTTTAAATATTACAACAGTTTCTGTTATTGCAAGTAATTCCTACAATGAATCAATTATCATAGCTCAAAAACTATTAAAAAAAGATTATTTGGTTAAAAAAAATATTTCTATAAAAAATAAATATTTAAATAAATTAAAAAATATAAAGCAAAAATATGTTATAAAGTTAAAAGCAATTATAAATAGAGATTTTCTGCAATTAGAGGAAGAACTCAAATTTTTAAATGAATTTTTATTGAACATTAATTGGAAAACAGAAGAAGAAGACTTCGATATTGCAAAACTCAAAGATACTCCATTCAAATTAATTTATGAAACGATAATATATATAAAATCTGACTTACATTCTCTTATAAAAGAAAGAGATAATCACAGAAAAGAATTAGAAAAATTAAATATCAAATTAGAAAATAAAGTTGAGGAAAGAACCAGAGAACTAAAGGAAATCAATAAAAATCTATTAAAAGAGATAGAAAGAAGAGAGCTTATAGAAAATAGTTTAATTAGAGCAAAAGAATTAGCTGAAGACACAAGTAAGTCCAAGTCTCTTTTTCTCGCAAATATTTCTCATGAACTAAAAACTCCCATGAATAGTATTTTAGGATATTCATCTATTGGTATTCAAAAAATAGATAAAATAAATAAAGATAAAGTAAAAAACTACTTTGAAAAAATAAATAAAGGTGGAAAACGCCTTTTACAACTTCTTGATGATTTAATTGATATTGCTAGATTAGAGAACTTAAATATAGAATACGAATTTACTAAAATTAATATTGTTGAAATATTAAAACCTGCAATAGAAGAAATGAATTATAAAGCTGAAAACAAGAATATTAAGATTACTCTTAATAAAAACAACTTAAATAACTATTATATTAATGCTGATAAAAAAAGAATTAGACAAGTTATAGATAATATCTTAACAAATGCAATAAAATTTACAAAAGAAAACAAAACAATAGAAATAATTTTGGAAAATAATTTAAACAATATTTCACTTAAATTTAAAGACGAAGGACCAGGTATTGCAAGTAGTGAAGTCTTTAAAATTTTTAATACTTTTTATCAAGGGGTAAAAACTAAAAACAATACAAGAGGAAGTGGCTTAGGTTTAGCTATTTCTAAAAAAATAATACTAGCTCACAACGGAAAGATATGGGCACATAATAGAGAAGATGGAGTAATTGGTTCTATTTTTATAATAAAACTTCCTTTATTTAATGAAAACTACAACCCGAAGAAGAAGTAGATTTTCTAGGCTCAATAATATCAAATTCAATAATTTCATATTCAGACTCAGCTCCCTTACTATCAACTGCAAATAATTTTAAATAGTAATGCCCTTGAGAAAGATAGCTTATATTTTGGCTTAGTTTGTGTATTAAATATATTTCAGACTCCTTATTATTAAAACTTATGTCTTTTGCAATTATTAAAGAATAGCTAAGCTCATCATTATCGGGGTCAATTGACTTATTCCATGAAATATTAAAAGGCATACTATTAATAATATCTTTATTTTTAGGTCTAATCAAACTAGGTTTATATGGCTTATGGTTTTCTTTATCTATTACTGTAAAATTCAATTTATTCTCTTCTGAACAATTTTTAGCATTATCACAAGAGGATATAAAAAAACTATAAATACCTTTTTCTAAATTATTTTGTGGAGTAAAATTATCCTTTTTATTTTCTAAAACTAAAGATTCAAGCTCTTCATTTAAAGCATTTACTAATCTTATTTTATAGCTTTTTAATCCAGATAAATTATCTATAACTTCACTCCATTTTATTTCAACATTATCCTTGTAAAATTCTTTATTATTTTCTGTTATAAATTCTGGTTTTATAGGAGGAGTTTTGTCTAAAGTAATTTTAGCTGTTTTTACTTGATGCCCTCCCATTAAATTATTTCCATCAAAAACAACAGGTCTGACATAATAAATATATTCTTTTTCTTCATCTGGTAAAATAAAATTAAAATCAGATTCAAAATTTATGGGTAATATATCTTCATTATTATTTTTAAAATTTTCGTTGAGAGAAAACTGTATTTTATCAACGTTACCTATTTTTTCTAGATTAATTTTTACCATTTCATTATTAGTATATATTGTAGAGTTGGTCTCAGTATTTTTTATTTCAAAAGATTTTATTTCTCCTAAATCTGTAATTATAAATCTAATATAATTATATTCAGAACTTGTTAATATACCATTATATCTTATTCTCATATAATAAGGTTTCTCCCGTTCAAAGGCAAAATAATTGTTAAATAAAAATACCTGTGAGTCTGAATTTTGATTGTAATACCCTACTGTGTTACCATAATATACAGAATTAAAACTTTCATTTGGAGCTATATCAAAATTATATGATAAAAAATATATAAACTCTTGATTAAAATTTGAAAAACTGAAACTTGCAGGAATATCACTTAAAACTCCTATCATTGAATTATCAACAATAGGCACATTGGGAGTTTTTACATTAGCTTTAATTAAATAGATATCACTTTTACTAGCATTATTTTTTGAATAAAAAATTTTATTGTTATAATTAAAAATTTCATAAACATTAGTATCAACTTCTTTGGAGTTTGCATTATTTTTATCAAATGCGGGAATATAAACAAGTTTTAAAGTATTATTAATTAAGAGATATGCATAAATACCAAGCTCATTGATAAATATAAAAGCATTTTCTAAATGTTCATCATTAATAAGAGTATAGTCAAAATACCTATTTTGATCCTCATCACTTATTCTTATTAAACCTGATGAAAGATTTTTGTATATTAAATATAATTTATTGTTAAATTCTTTTACATCATATAAAATACTATCAGAATTATTATTTATAGTTTTTTCATCTTCAGAACTTTTAAAAATAAGTACACCATTATTATTTGTGTAAATAATTCCATCTAAAGAATTAGAATAGTTTATTGTTTTTGAATTATAGTTCGTAGTATAAAAAAATTGTTCAGTATCTGTTAAATCATTTTTAAGATTTACTTTATAAAAATAATGATTATTCCAATCATAATAAATTAAAAGATTATCACTACTAATAGCATAAGTCGCAAGAATATTATTAATTGAAGAAATATAAATAAAGTTATCATTAACTAGTTTATATAAAACTAAATCAACTAATATCCCCATATCATTAGCTTCTGGAACAACAACATATAAACTATTTTCATAACAATAAAAAGCCCTTATTTCAGAATTATCAGCATCAGAAGAAATACCACCACGAAAAACCGTATTCCCCTCCTCCTTAATTGATACTTGATCACTTACGATATTACTTGTAAGAACATATTTCTTTTGATTTTCACAACTAGTTGTATATAGAATATTTACATTATTATCTGGTACAGTAAAATAAAGTGAAAAAAATATTAATAAATTTACCATCATAACTCCTCCTTGAAATTATATTACTATAACAATATTTTAAATATTTATCAAAATATTAACTATACTTAAGTATTTTCAACAATTTTTAACAAGTCATCTAGCTTATATGGTTTTGGTAAATAATTAATAAAACCATATTTTCTATAATTAGATAAAATATCCGAATTTGAATATCCACTTGAAACAACTAATTTGCATTTATTATCTATTTTCAAAAGTTCTCTAGCTGTCTCTTCACCACCCATACCATTTGGAATACTTAAATCTAATATTACTGATTGAAAACGATTTCCCTTTAGGTAATTTTCTTTATATTTATCAATAGCTTCTGTTCCATTTATTGCGATTTCAACCTCATAACCTTTAATTTCTAAAAATCTTTTACCCATTTTTAAAATTAATTCTTCATCATCCATAATCAATACTTTTTTGCAATAATTTTTAGAATCTTCATTTACCATTAAATCAATTTTTTCATTTAAAACATTTAGAACATCTTTTTTCATAGAAATTTCATCAATTATAGGTAAATAAATAATAACATTTGTCCCAAAATAATTTTCTATTTTAAGCTCAAGATGACCATCATGTTTATTAATTATTGTATTTACAATAGTTAAACCTAGTCCCAAGTTATTACTATCGGTAGTAAAGTATGGTAATAAAACTTTTTCCTTATGTTTATTGCTAATACCTCCAGCATTATCACTTATTGTTAATTTCAAAAATTTACGTGAAATCAAATAATTATCCTTTTTAAAATCATCAACAGCTTTAATATCAATATGTATAGTTTTATCTTTAATATTATTTTTTTTAAAAGCATTTATGGAATTTTGAAATATATTTGAAATAGCATTTTTAATCATATCAATATCGATATTAAGTTGAAAATTGTTTTTAGGAAAATTAAAAATAAAATTTATATCACCTTTATCTTTTAAAGTATAAATTACTTCTTCTAAAAACTCATAAAAATTACTATTTAACCTTTTGACCGGTTCTCCTCCATCTGCAAATACTAACATTTTTTGAGCTAAGTCTTTTCCTCTAGATATAGCAGAATTAATATTTTTAACACATTCTATATCCTTTATATTTATTAAATCTAAATTACCTTGAATAATTGCAAGCAAGTTATTTAAGTTATGAGCAATTCCTCCCGCTACAATTCCAAGGGATTCTAAATTTTTAACTCTTAATAATTCATTCTCTAATTCTCTTTCTTTTGTAATATCAATCATTACTCCCAAAAAACGAATAGGTTTATTATTTTCGAAATATGCATTATAATTTTCCGATACATATTTAATTTTATTATTAATTATAAAACGATGCTCAAATCTATTGCCATTACTACCATTCTTTAGTACATACGCATATCTCTTTTTTATCATTTCTTTATCATCAGGATGTACTTTATCCATAAATAATTCTTTTGTAATCGTATCTACTTCCATTTTTAAACCCAATATTTCATAAATACCATTGGAACAGTAAAAACTTTTGCTTGAAAGGTTATACTCCCAGAATCCTAATCCAACAATTTCTTCAACATCATTTAATCTATTGGTCTTTTTTAAAATTTCTTTTTTCATTTTTAAGTTTTCTGTAATATCTATTATGTAACCATCGTAATAAAGAACCTCCCCTGCTTCATTCCTTATAATAGATGTTTTATCATAAACAGATATAATTGACCCATCAGCTTTGTGTAATCGATAGTATTGTTTAAATTCTGTTATATTTTTATCATTTGTATACTTTAAAGCCTCTTTTAAAATACTTTTAACATCTTCTTTATGTATAATATCAGAATAAGTAATTCTTCCTTCTAAAAAATCATCTTTACTATAACCTAATATCCTTAAAATATTATTTGAGACATATTTAAGTGATTCATTTTTACTAGGTGGCCATCTAAACAATATAATTGGAGAATTTAAAAACAATCTATTTTCTCTATCTAATAATTCATTTTTTTCATTTAGTAATTTATAGTATCTTCCTAGTCTTAAAAACATAGCAATAATTAAAAATACTATTATTGTATAGCTTACAATTGATTTTGTTATTAGAGTTTGTTCGTTGATATAGAATAATCTGATAATCGTTAAAACTATCCAAACAATAGTAAATAACATAATTATTAAAAATAAATGTTTTATTATGCTTTTATTCATACTACCTCTATTTCAGAATTTCAGTATATCATAAAAGCATAAATGTTTTCAAGTTTTTCTATATTTTTCAAAGAGTTAGGTTTTTTCCAAGAGAGTTAATAGATATCTCCACTTACACCATTTTCACCAGAAAATCCACTAGCAGAACCAGCTCCACCACCATTACCACCTAATGAAGTTGTACAAGTCCAAGAATTTAAGTTTGGATTTGAACTAAATCTATAAATACAGTATGACACCCCTCCAGCTCCGCCACCGCCAGCTCCGCCAGCTCCGCCAGCTTTAGCATAACCACCGTTACCTCCATTTCCTGATTCTCCACCTGAGCCACCACCGCCAATATTACCTGGACTACCCCCTAAAGCACCAGCCCCGCCTTGGCCTCCATTACCACCCTGACCTGCATTAATATGAACATTATTAAGTGTAGGATTTGAATTATTCAAAAATATTCCAAATGAAGCAGTTCCAGCTTTACCACCAGCTCCTCCTTGGCCACCACAACCACCAGCGGCACCACCACCACCACCAGCTCCTGCTCCATCATTAACCCAGGTTCCATATTGAGCAGCACCGCCGCCGCCGCCGCCGCCGCCTTTACCATACATACCTTCAGAACCATTATTCCCTGCTTTACCTACCCAATTGCCTGTAATAATATCTCCTAAAGCTGTTCCTCCTAAACCATTTGCACCATTTGCACCACTTACTGTTGCAGAAGAACCAGCAGATCCATTATTAGCACTTCCGCTTCCTCCACTTCCTCCTGATATACCCGCAGCACTATTTGCACCACTATAACCTGAATGATGATTATCTTTACCACCACCACCACCATTTCCACCATTTGCAGAAGGACAAGCAGCATTTTTTCCACCGGCTCCACCGGCTCCGGGGGCATCTTCATCATCATTACTTCCATTTCCTCCTCTTAAACCATTTCCTCCATCAGCACCTTTAGTCGCAATATAAATTTGGTTTCCATTTAAACCACTCATTCCATTTCCTGCATTAATAATTAAATTTTGTAATTTTAAATTATTGCCAGAATTCAATATATTAATACCTATAGAATTTTCTGGATAAACAGATGCATTTGCTGAATTAATAGTAAAGCCATCAATATATGTATCTTGGGTAACATCAGTACAAGTTATTCCATGGGCTGCTACCATAATTTTAGAAATATTTGCATTGATATTTCTTTCCCAAGAAATATCATCATAACCTCCAAAAATAGAAACACCATCATTTGTAATAGATAAATTTTCTGCATAATCACCAGCTGCAACAATTATTTGTGTATATCCTAAAACAGTAGCTTGATTTATTGCATAACTAATTGTTTTAAATGGGCTACTCATAGTTCCATTATTTGAATTACTACCAACCCTGCTTGAAACAAAATAAGCATCATTAATATTACCGTCTATTCCATCACAGTTATGATCAATTCCATCTGGAATATCTTGAAAAGTATCAAAAGTACAGCTGTATTCACAACCATTACTATCATCATTATCCAAATTATAATAATTGATATTACATGATATCAGTTTACATTGTCCATTTTCGCATGATAATTCAGCATTTACCATATTAGAACAACTATCAAACAAATGTTCATTTTCCTCATCAATTTGTTCATTACAGTTGTTATCAACGCCATCACAAATATCATAAGAAGGGTTTAAAGCATCACAATCATCCCAACCAGCTTGCCCTAAACATCTTCTTTCACCAGAGCAGGTTCCAAATTCATTAGTTATTTCACAGCTTCCATCTAAGTTTTCGTCTATTTCATTATTACAATCATTATCTATTCCATCACAAACCTCTAAAGCGGGAGTACTTGCATTACACTCGCCCCAACCTTGAGCTCCTTGACAACTTTGAACACCAGTACAAAAACCAATTTCGTTTGTTACTCTACAACCTAAGTCATCTAATTCATCAACCTCATTATTACAATTATCATCAATTCCATTACAAACTTCAACACTAGGTATTCTAGCATCACAAGACTCTACACCATTAACACATATTAAATTACCTACGCATGTCCCCATTTCATTCGTATTTTCACATGATTTTACTGCAACATTATCAATAATACCATCACAATCATTATCAATGTTATCACAAACTTCTTCACTAGGAGAAGTTCCATTACAATCGCTCCAGCCATTTTCGGTACAAATTTTATTACCTGAACATGTTCCAAAATTATTAGTAATATCACAATTTAATGTTAAATTAAGATTATCATTATTACAATCACAAGAATTTCCAATTGGAGAACATAATTTAAAAATATCTCCTGCTATATCTGTATCATTACAACTAAATCCAGTATTACAGTGTTCACTATACTTACAACTATCTAAGCATGATTTTACACCATCGATTTCAACACACTTGCCACCAAAAACAGAACAGTCACTATCATCATCACAACTATCACAAGAATAATTTAAAATAGGCGCACAAATTGACTCACCATTGTATGGATAACAATCCCAATTATCACCACAACCATCTTCATCTGCAAGCTCACATTTTAAAGAACAGAATTTATTCTCTCCAACTTGTATACATAAGCCACTTAAGCAATCTTCGTTTTCTGTACACTCTGTTTGATATTGACTTAAAATAGATTCTTCACATAAACCACTTGTTGGATTACAAGCTTGTTTATTTTCACATTTATTAACTTCACAAATAGGTTTACACACTCCATCTAAAGGGTCACACATTTGGCTATTTTCTTGACAAGTAACACTTGAACAATCTATTTCACATTCTCCAGTTAAAGGAGCACATTTTTCATTTGCAGCACATTTACCCTCAGGGCAGTTTAAATCACAAATTCCTGTTGTTTCATTGCAGTATTCAGTAACTTCACAAGCTCCGCTATTTAAACACTCTGCTTTACATAATGCATCACTAGTATCACATTTAAAATGTTCCTCACATGTAACCTTAGAACAATCCGGCTCACATAAACCAGTTAAGATGTCACAAGTTTCATTAGTTGCACACTTTTCCTCATAACAATTATCTTTACACTCTCCCGTAGGAGGATCGCAGTATTGAGTACTAGGACATCCATCAGTTAAACATGTTGGTTTTTCTTCACATAAACCTGTAGTTTCATTACAAATTTTATCATCTGAACAACCAGTTTCAGTACATCTTTTAGGAGCTTCACATTTACCACTCTCTTTGTTACAAATTTGATCAGCATTACAGCCATTAACAACACAATTATTTTGCTCTGTAGAACCAGTTGTGTCAGAACATGATATTACAAATAACGAAAATATCAATAAACTAAAATATAAAAACTTCATAGAACCCCCTCTCTTATAATATTTTATTATATAAGCTATAAGTTTTTTTTTCAATTTTTTTTAAGTATTTTATTTTTTTTTACTATTTTTTTTATAAATCACTAAAATTTAAAACTTTACCTGCACCATTAAAGTATACATTATCAATAAAATTTTTTAAAAAGTAATATTCTTTTTCTGTTGAGCAATGTGATAATTCAAAATGATTAATTTTAACTTTTTTTATAGAGTTACTTATAATTTCAATATCTCTATCTCTTTTAAAGTTAACATTAATACCTCCAAAAATCATTTCTATTTCTTTATTAGGAAATCGTTCTGAGACCCAATCAAGTACCATACTTAATCTTGAATGAGCTGCCCCTAAAAATAAAAACAATCCTTTTTTAGTATCAATTATCATTGCTAAAGCATTTCTAATATTAAATTTGTTTAAAGGATACTTATGTTCTAGGGTATCTGAAGGCAAAAATAGATATATATTCTCCTTGTATTTAAACTCCTCTTTTATAACTGTTGTTACAGTATGCCTCTTTAAATATTGCTTTATTGAATCAATATAATCAATATTTCCATAAGCTATTTTTCCATCAATATTTTTAGAAAACTTCTTAAAATATGATGGTTCAATTATAAAGTTTGTTTTATTTTTTAAAACTCTTACTAAATGAGGTACTCCCCCGGAGTGACTTTTATGCCT
Organism: bacterium; assembly: GCA_027064085.1. Taxonomy (GTDB): domain Bacteria; phylum UBP6; class JAFGXH01; order JAFGXH01; family JAFGXH01; genus JAMOQH01. The sequence continues at coordinate 53,396 of JAMOQH010000047.1, forward strand.
ATGTGAAATAACAACCATATCTATAATATTCAAATCTATTGCTAACTTTTTAGCATTTTGTAAGAATAAGTTAGAATATCCTGTATCAAACATAATATTCTCTTTACCATAGGTAATTAATAATGAATATCCAAACTCAGAAGATAATCTTTTATCGTATAGTGCATTATCAACAAGAGTTGTAATAGAGAGGTTTTTTAGCATTGTAAATCCTTTTGAAAATTATAACCATTCCTTGTTATTATGGTATTTCGGATTTTTCAAAGAATAATCAAGTGGAATAAAATAAGTTCTTACATATTTCTTTCCTGTTTTAGCTCTATAGTAATCAGCTTTTTTACTATAAAAAATCATAAGCTTAGGAGTAAACCACAAAGAAAATATTACAATTAATAAACCTCCGAGGTGGTCTGTCAAATAATGATATCTCAAAAATATTGCAGAAGTCCAAACTAAAATAGTTGGAATTAGCCATACCCAAAATCTTTTTCTACTATGAAAATAATCAAATAGTAAAATAAAAGCAGGACCCCCAAAATGTAATGAAGGAAAAGCTTGATACCCTCCACTTAAATGTTCTATCATATCATCACATTTATTCATAAAGAAACCTGAAACCAAGTCATAATGATAGAAGTCAGATGAAAAGAAAAATTTAGGACCTAAAGAGGGGAATACAATATTTAAAAAAAACGCAATTAAAAAGGTTACTCCAAATCCTGTGATAAATAAATCAAAAAGAGGGTCTCTTCTAAGATATTTTTTTACAAAAGATAAGTATAAAACAACAAAATAAAATATATAGAAAAAAGCCATAAATTCAACAAAAGAATTACTCCATAAACTTTCTAGTACTTTAGATGCATCATTTCCTATTAAAAAACTATCTATTTTGTATAATTCAAAATCAAAATTATAGCTATTTACAGAAGGTATAATATAGTTTAAATGTTCGTATATGTAAGTTCCCGTTATAAAAGGAGATAACTTAAAAATCATTTTAACTATTGTTTTACTTACTGCATTGCCTTTAAAAAGACTTTTTGAATTTCTGTAAATAAAGTACGAAATTATAACTGCAAAATAAATAAAAAAATATTTTAAACTTCCTGTTATAAATGAATAATGATTTTCAGAAACAGGTTTTATAGGAAATAGCATCCAAAAAAGAACTGAAAAGAAAAATAATATTGAGATAAATTCCAATGGTGAAATTGTATTTAAAAACCAATTTAAAAATAAATCTAATTTAGTATACTTTTTATTACTTTCTATTGTATCTTTTGTTTTGTCTATATCTATCATGATATTCCGGATTTCTTAGACCTTTTGCAATTTCTAGTCTAGTTCTTATCTCTCTTTCTTTATCTTTCCAATCTTTTGTTCCTTTTTTAATTCTAGGAAAATATTCTGAAAGATAAAACATTCTTTTCTCAACTTCTCTGTTTAATTCTTCTGTTGTTATAAAAGATTTATTACAAGTTTCTAAAAACATTCTTTTAATTTTATTATCATCAACCATAATGTCATCAATGTTATCTGATTGAAATAATATTGCCAACAATTGCTTTACTAAATATTCTTCATTATATTTTTCTAAAGGAAACTTTTTTTCTGCGGCAATTTGCTTTCTTATCTTATTAGAAACAGATCTATCAAGCTCATCTGACTTTTCTATTCTTTGCTTTGCCAATTTATATATTTCTTTTAAATTTAATAAATATGCTCTAAAAATAGATTCTACATCATTTTGTGCAGCCTTTAAATTAGCCTTATCTATCATTAAATACCCATTATTAATACTCTTTTTTATAAATTCCTTAGATACTTTAGGAATTAAATTTTCATAAATTCTCATAAACCCTCTCAAAATGAAGATTAAATAAACAATCTATATTATAGTATTACTTTACTGATTTGTCAATTTTATTTTTTAGGAACTCCAAGCATTAAAATTGCTTTTCGTTGTTCGTTCAGCTTTATAAATAAATCTTCACTCATTTTGCAAGCCTTTACTTTAAAGTCTTGCAAAGAATTAAACACTGATAAAAAATGTCAACACTTATTTGACAAAAAATGTCATTTCTTATTAAATAAGCTCTAAAATATAATATTAGTTATCTTCTATATTTAACTCTTTTTGTAATTCTTTGATTTTCTCTATGGATAATTCGGTAGCTTTTGACACAAATATAGGTTCTGAACCTAATTTTAACATCTCAATTGCTGTTTCTATTTTAGCTTCTATTTTACCTTCTATTTTACCTTTTTCTATACCCTTTCGTTCTCCTCTTTCTTCAATTTCGTTAATTAGTTTCATCATTCCACCCATTTTATCCTCCTTATTTAAAGTTTTTAGAGCTTCTTTAATATCTATTCTATCACTTGATATTAATTTAACAAATTTATTAATTTTATCAAGCATTATTAATTCTTTTTCTTTGTCATAACCTGATAATATCTGCTTTATTTTTAATACTATTTCATCTAAATCTTCTTGATTAATTTCTTTATTATCAGTTGCTAAAATATTACTTAATAAATTATCTATCATTTTTAAGTCTTTTAAACTCTTTTCGTTTAACATTATTTTATAAATATTAAATTTAGGTATATAATTTATTGCATTATCAAATGGTTGTTCTATTAACTTAGTTAAATCAAATTCAAAATTCCACTTA
>JAMOQH010000048.1 GCA_027064085.1 bacterium
TCCGGCAGTAACCGAACACTCAGGATGACGTTCTTACTTCTTACTATTTTAAAAGCATAAGTTTTTTACTGGATTTATCTTTCGTTGTTGAGATTCTACAAAAGTAGATTCCTGAACCAACAGCTTGGTTTGAGTCATCGACACCATTCCAGACTAACATATTCTTACCGGAATGAGCAACACCATTAAAGAGAGTTTTTACTTTTTGACCTTTGATGTTAAAGATTTCAACACTTGCTTCTTCTGTTTCTGGTACAAAGAAGCTGATATTTGTTGTAGGATTGAATGGATTTGGATATGCATTCATCGAAAGTTCTGGTTTGGGGATCAATTCACTTGAACCATCTTTACGAAGTGAGACATTATAGAAATCTCTATTCTCCCTACTATCAATCTTTCTCTTAACCATAGTCTTCAAATCTGCATCATAAACAGAATAACTAGAAATAGTACTTTGCGACCTATCACCGTTGTAATAGACAAACTCAACCTCTCCTCCACCATCTCTGGTTTCATCAAGATATACTCTAATCATTGCTTCATCTTCTGTTACAATACCAAACCCTTTACATTCACTATTTACGTAAACTCCAACTTCAGTTGCATCTGAACCTTCTTCAAGTTCAACGTAAATAGGAGTGTAGTCAGCTTTTTCATCATAAGTAAATATTTCAGATTCTGGATGTGATGTAACCAGTGCATTATCAGTGTTCCAAACTAAGTCTCTTTCTCTGAACATCTTGATTACAGCCATTTGACCATATTTGAAACCTGGTCTTACAGATGCAGATGAAAGAAGCTTATAAACTGTTCCACCTGGTGTTAAACGGCAATATGCCCAATCTTTGTGTTTAACCAATTGGAAATCATCCCAGATACCTTCTAAAGCTCTTTCTGGTGAACTTGAGTTTTCGCAAAAATATCCAACCCAGTTTTCTTGATTTGTGTATAATGTAACGGGAGTATTTTCTTCAATCCTTTTACCTGGAACAGAAAGAGTTAAATCATCATTACTAGGACAATTGATTTTATAACCTGAAACTCTATCAAAAGTATAATTAATAGGATCCCAAAAATCAACTTCATCATAGGTTTGACCAGTGCTTGTTGGATCTCCATCAATTGTTGTAATTGTAGAAGGTAAATCTGGTTGTAGGACAGTCAGGACTTTCCAGGAAAGAGCTTCTTCATTTGCATCAATACGTAAGCGAGGGAAAGAAATCCAGTTCCATTCATTACGAGATAGATTTCGGTTATCAACATCTTGTTCATAATATTTATAACCCATATCAGCTATAGTACCATCAGGGTCTAAATAGTCTAGGCTGTGATTACCTGAATCGATGCAAGGAGAAGACATTTGAAGCACATAGTTATCATTGGTTGTTACGAAGAGTGGATCTGTTCCAAGAATGTTACTGTAAACTAGATCTGATGTATCGCCAGAAATGCCATTCACATTTCCGTCTAAGCAAGAATAGTATATTTCAACTTCATCAACAATACCTGCTGTTGATGTAATGTTTATTTGATTTGAGATGCCACTTGCCTGATTGTCGAATAAAATACAGTTTTGAATAGTGGGGTTTATTAATTCTAAGTCACCTGGATCAGCAAATTCTGCATCCATTTCAATTCCACCACCTGATGTATATGCATTATTGTTAACTATTGTACAATTAACAATATCAATTTCTCCACTCTCATAATAAATTCCACCACCTTTAGTAGCAATATTTTCTGAGATTAAACATTCATCAAATATTGTATTTGTAGTCTTATTTTCACCACAAACAACTCCACCACCAGCATACTCACTTGTATTATCTACAATTCGATTATTTATTGCGTGAGTATTTCCTGAGATATTAATACCCGCACCTCCTGCATAGAATGAGACTTGCCCATTATCTAAAATGTTTACCGTCTCATTTTCAAAAATATCGTTATCAAAAATCAAATATTGCTGCTGATCAGGAGTAATTCCAATACCTCCACCTCTATTACTTATATTATCGTGAATTGAGTTATTTAGTATTTCTACATCATATTCTCTATAAGAGTTGCCAGATCCAAAACATCCTATACCACCACCATAATAATATGATGTGTTTGAATAAATTTCATTGTTACTGATTATTGCTACTGCCGAGTCAATAGCAATACCACCACCTTGGGTCGTAGTTGTGTTTTGGGATATTTTATTATTAGTGATTTCAAAATCACCCGATATACCATTAATTCCCGCTCCACGAGATTTTGAAGTATTGTCTGATATATAGTTGTAATTTAATTTAAGAGCGACATTACTACCTTCTGCTTTAACACCGTGACCTCTATTACTAACATTAACATAATGACCATCTTTGATTGAAAATCCCTCAATTACAATTTGGAAATCATTAGTATCGCAACCATAAATATCAATTGCAGTATCATTTGCACCAGCACTGATGGTTGTATGCTCAATGTAGTAAGTGTTCTGCGGGGTGTTTACATCGAATCTACTATGAATATATAAATCCTCAGTTAGATCAATATTTGAATCAAGCGCCGTAAAATCGTAAGTTCCCTCTTCAACAATAATCTCACCTCCGGTTAGTGAGTTATTGATAGCTTCTTGAATAGTTATAAAATCACCGTTTCCATTTTGATCAACATAAACGGTTGAATTCAACAATACAATAGTTAGCAGGAATGAAATTATTAAAATCTTTTTCATTTAAACTCCAAAATTTTAAAATTGTATTTGCATATAAAGCAAGTACAAATAAATTTACTCAAGTAACTAAAGTACTAAGTAAATTTGATTAACGATTTGGGAGAAGTTTAGTAGTTGATAAAAGGTTCTGAGTCTGTTAAAGACTACTTGCTTTTCCCTCTGATAACTCTAGTAATGGGATTAACAGTTAATTAATTATTTCTTCTTTTTTAAATCCTCCTTAAAATAATGATTATACTAAAACAATTCAAAAAGTGTAAAATATATTTTATTCGTCAAACTTTTAAAATTTACAGTTCATTTTATATTTTGATATTTATGTTCCGACTAATGGATGGCAGCTGCGGTGCTCTTCCTGCTTTTCTCTCAATCTGAGCACTGAGCTGTGTGTTAGGTGATTCAATTATTTTTCAAAATTAATTACC
>JAMOQH010000049.1 GCA_027064085.1 bacterium
CTTAGGAGATAGAAAACTTGATGATGATACTCATAAACTATTAAGAGAAGAAAAATTTAAAGGAAAGGAGTGTTATGTAGTTGAAAGTAAGCCAAAAGATTCAGACTACATGTATTCCAAAACAATTACATGGATTGTAAAAGGAAAAGATTTTGGGCTTAAAAAAGAATTTTACGACGAAGATGGTGAACATCTAAAAACATTATTTGTTGAAAGTTATAAAAATATTGATGGTTATTTAATCATAACAAAATCTATCATGAAAAACATACAAAAGAAACATAAAACTATTATGGAATTATCAAAAGTAAAGGTTGATAAAAATATTTCAGCTAAAAAATTCACAGAAAGAATGATGAAAAGGGGTATAAAATGATAAAACCAATAATAATTTTATTATTATTCTCTTCATTTTTATTTGCTGAAACCAACATTGATTTAAACGGTTACATCAGAAATGAAACAGGTGTATTACTGAATACAAACAAGGATTCAGAATTTGGCTTAATGAAAAACACATTAAATCTTGATTTATCATACAGAAACGATGACGATACAATAGGAGCCAAAGCAACACCATATATATACTACTATGGTGATAATAAATATACAATGGACTTAAAAGAAATCTATATTGATATATTTTTAGATACCATGGATATCAGAATAGGTAAACAACAAATCATCTGGGGAAAAGCAGATGGAGTATTTATTACCGATGTAGTATCCCCAAAGGATTTAAGTGAATTTTTAACTCGTGATTTTGATGAAATAAGAATAGGAGTAAATTCAATTAAATTAGATTATTATATTGGAGAAGCTACTTTTGAAATGGTAGTAATACCTGTATTTCAAGCAACCAAAATACCATCAAAAGATAGTATGTGGGCAACCAAAATGCCAATACCTTCTAATGCAACACTTAACATGAGTAAAAAAGATATCACTCCATCCATAACAAATAGTGAAGTATTTTTTAAATATTCAATGCTTTCATCTTTTATGGATTTTGAACTTATGGCTGGATATACATGGGATGATGACCCTACCCTTCACATGACACAAAAAATAGTAAATGGTATGCCTCAAATTACAATTACTCCTGAGCATCATAGACTTGCTTTGATGGGTGGTAGTTTTAGTAAGGATATAATGGGCCTCTTCGTTCTTCGTTCTGAAGTTGCTTTTTATTATCAAAAATATTTTTTACTAAATAAGCCTGACAGTGTTACACATGAAAACACAGACCAAAGGGATTATATTCACTATCTAGTAGGAATAGATGCTACTCCATTTTGGGATATTACAATGAGTGTTCAGTTTATACAAAGAGTAATTTTAAACTATGATGATAATATTAAATCAGATGAATTTGATAACACTATGACATTTCTTATGAGAAAAACTTTCTTAAGAGAAACTCTTATTTTGGAATTATTTGCATATTACGGTATCAATACAGAAGATGCACTTATTAAACCAAAAATGACCTATGACTTCACTGATGAATTAAAACTAAGCTTAGGAGCTTATATCTTTGTTGGAGATAAAGACGGTATATTTGGTCAGTATAAAAATAATAATATGCTTTACATAAAAGCTAAGTTAAATTTCTAAAACTTATTTTCAAAGGGAGATTACTATCTTGGAGAAAAAAATGAAAATAAAAATATTACTAATTATTCTAATTCTACTTTCAAGTATAAGTATTTTATTTGCAACAAATGGGAAACCTGTCAAAAAATCTAAAAATTATCAAGTATTTGTTTCAAAAGATAAAGATTCAAGCTTACAAAAATTAAAAATAATAGCAAAAATGAAAGGAACAATTGAAAAAGCTAAAAAAATTATTTTAGGAGTGGATAATTATTCTAACTTTATGCCCAGAATAAAAAAATCTATTATTTTTGATAAAAAAGATAAATGTATTCTTACTTATACACAAATGAATGCACCTATTATCAGTGACAGAGACTATGTATTAAAGCTTTGTGTTACTCATGAAAATAATAAGAGCCTTAGAATTGCGTGGAATACTATTGAAAACAAAAAGTATCCAGTTAATAAAAACTATGTTAGGATAACTAAAAATCATGGTTTTTGGATAATTAAAAAAATTGATAATGAAAATATTAAATTAATTTATAGTTTTGTGATAGACCCAAAAACTTCTGCTCCTGATTTTATGATTAATACTGCTAACAAAAAAACAATTGTAAAAATCATTAAAGCAGTAGAAAAAGAAATTAACAAATTATAGAAAGTAAATAAAATATGAGCTAGATATCATCAATAAGCCTTAATAATTTTAACATTTGTAAAATACTTATGAATAATGCTTTTATAGCTTTTACCTGCTTTAGCCATTCCATAAGCTCCCCATTGGCACATACCTACTCCATGACCAGAACCATGACCTTCTATAATTAAATACTTTCCTTTAAGTTTTATTTTGAAATTTGTACTAAATATTTTATTATATCCTAACAATTGCCTTAAGTTTTCACCAGAAATAGTAACTGTTTTTTTAGAAATAAGAGAGAGCCTTAAAACTCTATTAGATTTTGATCTCTTTTTTATTTTTATTTTATCTAACTCCCCTTTTATCCAATTTTTAGATTTTAATTTTGCAAAAAATTTATTTAGTTTTATTTTATAAACCCAATTACTTCTTGGTTTATCTTTGACATATTTACTATCATTAACAGCTCTCAAATACGGTACATATGCTCCAGAAAAATAAGAGCCATCTTCTGTTTTACCCCCAGAATGAGCAAAAAAGAATGCTTCAATCAACCTATGATTATACACAATAACTTCACCGTAGGTTTCTTTTACTGCATCTATAGAAACTCTATCAATATGAGTAATACCTTTATATACTTGGTCTAGTACAGTTGTATTTAAATCATAAGGTTTTCCCCTATTTTTAATTTTTTTCCTAAAAGCGTAAGTTCTAGATACAACAGCTTGAGCTTTAATAGACTCTATAGGCCACTTAGATGAAATCTCTGAGTTTATTATCCCTGCTAGATATGCCTCTAAAGGTAAAACATTAATTGCATATAAATTATTCTTATATAAAATAATTGCCAACTTAAAACTAAGATTTTTCCCATTTATTTTAAAACCTTTTTTAGATTCTACAATAATCGAAGTCGTTGGATAGAATGTATTTAAAACTCTTAAACCATATTCATCATTTTTTTTTTCAATTTTTACAATTATTCTTTTTTTACCTTTTATAGAAAATAATCTATCACCAACCATATCATCAGAAACAGAAAAATTTGATGTAATAAATGATATTTGTTTTCCTTTTTTAATTAAAATAGAAACTTTTTCAGATTCATAAGAAAATAAAGTAAAATTAAATGATATAAATATAGTTATTAATAGTAACTTAATAAATTCTCCTATTTTTTACCTTTTTTAGCTTTTTTTCCTTTTTTAGATAACTTTTTTTTCTCGTATTTAGATTTAGGCTTAAATTTTCTTACTTCTTTTTTCTTTGATTTTGAATCATCTTCAACTTCATCATCATAACCATCAGAAAGTTGCATTCTATTCATAAGTGCGTTATATTCGGCTTTTTCTTCTGTAAAATCAAAACCTTTTAAACCACCTAAGTTAGCATTCATGCTATGTAACATTGCCATTTTTTCTAATTCAGGGTCAGCTGCCAGTTCCTCAAGATTCATTTCTAATCCCATGTTCATTTCATCTGCTGTTTCATATTCAACATCAAAATCATCATCATCTAATTGAGTATGAACAAGTTTTTTAATAAATCCAACTTTTATGTCATAAAGCATTTTAACAAATAATGCATATCCTTCTTTTTTATATTCAATTTTAGGATCTTTTTGTCCATATCCTCTTAAGCCAATACTTTCTCTTAATAAATCCATAGTTAAAAGATGATCTTTCCATTTGCCATCAAGTGTTTGTAAATAGTAATATCTCTCTATCTTTCTAAGATTAACAGAACCAATTTCATCCTCTTTTTCTTTATAAAGTTTTTCTGCACTAAAATATATCATATCCTCAAGTTTTTCTCTATCTTGGATTTCTTTAAAATCCATTTCTATACCAAATAGATCTTTTACTTTATCAGAAAGATACTTCCTATCCCATTCATCAGGTCTTGCCATATTAATGCCAATAGCCTTATCAATAATATTCATAGTAATTTCTTCAAGAATATCAAAAACTCTTTCTTTTAAGTTTAATCCATCAAGTAGATTTCTTCTTAGAGTATAAATTGTTTTTCTTTGAAGATTCATAACGTCATCATATTCAATAACATTTTTTCTAACATCAAAATGCATAGCTTCAACTTTTTTCTGTGCATTTGCAATTGATTTGGAAATCATTTTGTGTGTAATTGGTTGTCCTTCTTGATACCCAAGTTTTCCCATCATTCCACCAATTTTTTCACCACCAAACCTTTTCATTAAATCATCTTCTAAAGAAATAAAGAATCTACTTGCCCCTGGGTCACCTTGCCTACCACTACGGCCTCTTAACTGGTTATCAATTCTTCTACTTTCGTGTCTTTCTGTTCCAAGGATATATAGTCCACCCGCTTTTAATACCTTTTCCTTTTCTAAAACACATTGGTTTTCATATTTTTCAAATAACTCTTTATATTTTAATTCATATTCTTCATGCTCTTCATCTATATCAAGCTCAATAAGCTTATTTTCGGTTAATGATTCGGGGTTACCACCAAGTTTAATGTCAGTACCACGACCAGCCATATTTGTTGCAACAGTAACAGCCCCCAAACGACCAGCCTGAGAAACAATAAATGCTTCTTTTTTATGGTTTTTAGCATTTAAAACATTATGTTTTACACCAGCTTCCGTTAATGCTTCACTTATTTCTTCAGAGCTTTCAATAGAAATAGTACCAACAAGTATTGGTTGATTACCTGAATGAACCCTCTTGATTTCTTCAACAACGGCATCCATTTTCTCATCAATAGACCTATATACTAAATCTTCCATATCTTTTCTAGCAATAGGTTTATTTGTAGGTATAACAATAACATCAAGTTTATAAATTTTTGCAAATTCTGCGGCTTCTGTATCTGCGGTACCCGTCATACCACTAAGCTTTTCATACATTCTAAAATAATTCTGAAATGTAATAGTTGCAAGTGTTTGATTTTCATTAGCTACTTCAGGTGGAACTCTGTCTTCTTCAGGAATATCTTCTCCTTTCCCTAAAAGTCTTTGAACTCTTAACGGTGTATTGATAGCTTCTTTAGCCTCAACCGCTTGATGCAAACCATCACTCCAGCTTCTTCCATCCATCAATCGTCCAGTAAATTCATCTACAATAACAACTTTACCACCTTGAACTACATAATCAACACCTTCTTTAAAAATAAAATGTGCTTTTAACGATTGCTCAACATGATGCATGTATTCAATATTTTCAGGAGCATATAGATTTGTTATACCCAATTCTTTTTCACATTTTTCAACACCTGCCTCTGTTAATAGAGATAATTTATCTTTAATATCTATGGTAAAATGTAAATCTTCCTTTAATTTTCTTACTACCTTATCTACAATAGCATATTTTTCAACATTACTTTCTTTAGGACCAGAAATAATCAATGGAGTTCTAGCTTCATCAATTAAAATACTATCTACCTCATCAACAATACAATAATGTAAATCTCTTTGAACATAATCTTCGATATCATATTTCATATTATCACGAAGATAATCAAAACCAAATTCATTATTTGTACCATAAGTTATATCACTACCATATTCTAACTTTCTTTCATCATCATCAAGCCCATGAACAATAACTCCAACAGATAACCCTAAAAAATTATAAACTAATCCCATCCATTCAGCATCTCTTTTTGCTAGATAATCATTAACTGTAACTAAATGAGCACCTTTACCTATGGGTAGAAGGCTACTATCCTCTTCCCAATAATCAGGATCAGGACCAAATTTCTCATAAGCTTCTGATTTAGGAACATAAGTCCATGTTTCTTTATCTTCCGGGTCTTCTTTTAATATAAAAAACTCTTCATAAATCCAATTATCAGGATCATGTCCATAAGTTTTTTTGGCTGCCTCCACCCATTTACTATAAAGAGCCAATCCATTTAAATAAACAGGTAAAGTTGCTACCAAAGTTTTACCCTCACCTGTTTTCATTTCTGCAATTTTACCTTGATGTAATACAATTCCACCAATCATCTGAACATCATAGAGTCTCATTTTGACTGTTCTTTTCGCAGCTTCTCTAACAACAGCAAATGCAGGAACAATTAAATCATCTAGTTTTTTACCTTTAGCAATTTGCTTTCTAAAAATAACTGTTTGATTTTTTAATTCTTCATCGGACATTGCTTCATATTTACTTTCAAGACTATTAATTGCTTCAACAATAGGCTTTATTTTTTTTATTTCTCTCTCATTTTTACTACCAATTAATTTTTTAATAATTCCCATATTTCCTTCTTAAAATTATTTTAATAATTTATCTTCGATTACCTTTTTTACAGATTTTTTTGGCAAAGCCCCCACTGTTCTTGTTACCAATTTGCCATTCTTAAAATACAATATTGTTGGTATTGATTTAATGGAGTACTTCTGACTCATCTTTCTATTTTTTTCAGTATTTAATTTTGTTACATAAATTTTTCCATTATATTCAGCAGCAAGCTCTGCAATTGAAGGAGCTAGTTGTTTACATGGAACACACCAATCTGCCCAACAATCAACAAGAACTGGCATTTTAGCATCTTTTATAAATTTATTCATAGTTTCATCTTTTAAGTTTTTTGGTTTTATTTTTGGTAAATCTTCTTTAGGTTTTTCAGCTTCTTTCTTAAAAATCTTATCAAATAAACCCATACACCCTCCATACAATAGATGTATTATAATAATTATTCTTAAATTATCAAGTATATATAGTCTATTTTAAGAAATTAAAATCCCTATATAGCCAATTTGAACCTTATAAAGCCTATCATCAGCAAGAACTTCATTATCAAAAAGTTCATAATTATTTAAAATAAGTTCATCTTTAGAGATTATCTTTCCAACTAAACTAACACTATCACTATCTTCATTATCTGCAACTTCCTCTAAAAATTTTATTGCTAAAATCAACTGATATTTTTTGCCATTAATTAAATCTAGTATCATTTCATTATTAATTGTTCCTTTTTGTGTATCTAGTACTTCTTGGTATAAAGACTCTCTTAAATATACTTTCTTCATTTTACTCTCCAATAATTTCAATAATACTATTAAAATTTACTTAAAAAGTAAAGTAAAATTACATTTTACTTACTAAAACATTGATTTTATGAATTTAACTTAAACAGAATAATAATGAAATAAAAAGCGGGTGACGGGTCTCGAACCCGTGACCCTCAGCTTGGAAGGCTGATGCTCTACCAATTGAGCTACACCCGCAAAAAATGGTGGTGGGGGAAGGATTTGAACCTTCGAAGGCTCTGCCGTCAGATTTACAGTCTGATCCCTTTGACCACTCGGGAACCCCACCAAATTTTATGAAAATACGGAGAGAGGGGGATTCGAACCCCCGGATGGTGTTGCCATCACACGATTAGCAATCGTGCGCCTTAAGCCACTCGGCCATCTCTCCATTTGTTTATATTGAAAAGAAAAGGGGCAATTGATTGCCCCTTTTTGGCGGAGAATGAGGGATTCGAACCCCCGGATGCGGTTACATCAACGGTTTTCAAAACCGTCGCCTTAAACCACTCGGCCAATTCTCCGTGTGTTAGGACTGATATATAATATTTTAATAAGCTTGTCAATAGTTATTTTCATTTTTGAGGTATTTTTTTTATAAACACTAAAAGATATAACAATCTTTTACCCTTTTCTTTCTGCATATTGTTAAATTTAGTAGTAAAAAAATAAAATAACGTTTCAATCAAAATAATTTTTGTTTTCCACTCAAAAAAGTAACTAAATCTTAGATTTATTTCTTTTTTATTGTTTTAAATTTTCATTTAATATATGATATAACAAAGCTCTTTTAGGAGGACTAATGAATAAAAAACTAAAAAAGTTACCTGTTGGTATCTATACACTAGAAAAGATAATAAACGAAAATTATCTCTATATTGATAAAACAAATATTGCTCTTGATATTATTGAAAATAATGAATATGTGTTTTTATCACGCCCACGCCGTTTTGGTAAATCCTTGTTTTTAGATACCCTAAAAAATATTTTTGAAGGAAATAGCGAGCTTTTTAAAGAGCTTTATATTTATGATAAATATAATTGGGATAAAAAATATCCTGTGATAAAAATTAATTTTGCAAACGGTAATATAAGAAATAGAAAAGAACTTGATAATAGAATCATTACTATTTTAAAGGAAAATCAAAAAAGATTAGATGTTTTTTGTAGTGATGATAAAGATGTTGCTGGATGTTTTAGAGAATTAATAATCAAATCACAGGAAAAATATAATGAAAAGGTAGTTATTTTAATTGATGAATACGATAAACCTATACTTGACAATATTACCAATAAAGAATCAGCTTTTGAAATAAGAGAGGGATTAAGAAACCTTTATTCCGTAATAAAAGGAAGTGATGAATTTTTAAAATTTGCATTTTTAACCGGTGTCAGTAAATTTACTAAAACTAGTATTTTTAGTGGACTTAATAATATTACAGATATAACTCTTAATCCAAAATATGGAAATGTTTGTGGCTATACTCAAAATGATATAGAAACTTCATTTTTACCACATTTAAATGGTGTTGATTTAGAAAAACTAAAAATATGGTATAATGGATATAATTTTTTAAAAAATAAAGTGTACAATCCATACAATATCTTACTTTTTATTCAAAATAACTATCAATATAAAAATTATTGGTTTGAAAGCGGAACGCCATCGTTTTTAATTAAACTTATTAAAGAGAATAATTATTTTTTACCAGAATTGTCGGATATTACAATTGGAGAGGAAATAATAAATTCTTTTGATGTTGATAATATAAAAGTAGAAACATTACTCTTTCAAACAGGATATTTAACAATAGATGAAGTAACTACAACTTTTTTTGAAACACTTCAGTATAAATTAAAAATTCCTAACAAAGAAGTTCAGATTTCCTTAAATGATAAATTTATTGATTTTCTTACTAGAAACAATAAGCTAATTAAGAATAAAAATAATACATACCTATCATTACTTGAAGGAGAGTTGGAAACTTTTCATAAAACATTAAAAACTTTATTTTCATCAATACCTTACAACAACTATGTAAATAACAATATTCTACATTATGAAGGTTACTACAGTAGTGTAATTTACGCTTATCTTGCTTCTCTTGGCTTAACTATTATTGCCGAAGATGTAACAAATAAGGGTAGAGTTGACTTAACTATCATTATCAATAACATAGTTTATATTTTTGAATTTAAAGTATTAAAATCAACCCCAAAAACCAATACTGCATTAAATCAAATAATAAAAAATAACTATCATGAAAAATATATATCCAAATATAAGGATATTTACCTTATTGGAATTATTTTTAATGAAGATAAAAGAAATATTGTTAAATTTAATAGTAAAAAAATAAAATAAATAGATAAAATAAAAAACTTAAAAATTTTAGAATATTATCTTAAATTTAAAGTCTATAGTAAATAAATATCATAAAGGAGGTAAAAATGAGGTTTTTTATTATTGTGGGATTTCTATTATTGTCACTGACTATATTTTCATCCCCTGCTGGTAAATGGGTTAATACTCAACAAAAAATGACTATTGAATTTAAAAATAATGGAAACTTTAATTGGATAGTTGGAAATAATATAGTTAAAGGTACTTGGAAACAACTAAACCAACAAGTATTACAAACTTATGCAAATGGCCAAATAACTCAATATGGTTTTTTAGTAAAAAATAATATGCTTGGACTCATGGCAAAAAATGGAGCACAAATATATTTAACTAAAGTAAATTCTTATAATAATTCAACAACAAGCTCAATAAATATAAAAAAATTTTTAGGTACTTGGTACACGACAAATGGTAAAATTGTCTTTAAAATCAAGTTTAACAAAAACGGAATCTATAAAGTTATCGTTAACAACAAGGTAACAATAGGAAATTGGAATCTAAACGGAAATGTTATTACAACAAATTTAGATAATGTTAAAACTCAATATTCTTATACATTTAAAAATGGTTTTATGATTTTGGCACAAAGCAAAACAAATTATATAGTTTTTGGTAAGAAAAAAAGTTATTTTGTAGGTTTATTAAAAAAAATACAAAAAAATAACAAAAAAACACAAAAATATACAGCATCAACTAACAATAAAGCATTAACAGATGCCCAATTTATGTATTTATTAGAAAATTATGCTAAGATGCACCCTAATACTGTTTATACATATTTAACAAAGTTTAGTAAATCTCAAAAAACTTGGATACCCATTTTTACAGCTTGGTATAATCTAATGGTTTTTAGAGCTTGTCAAGGTACTCTTGCCTATAATAATACACAAGATAAACAAATGTGTGCAAACAGTAAAGCTCAATATCAAAAAACTATGCAACTATTCCAAAGTTTATCAATGCAAGGAAGTGATCCTTTTGCTAAAAGTAAAACAGAAACAAGTAAACTATTAATTTCTTATAAGTGCAAATATGGCCTTATTGATAAAGCTAGTTGTAAAATGTATATGGGTATTCAAAGCAATATTAATAAAATGCAAAATAAAACAACAAATATAATAATTAAAAATATGGAGCCGCTTCCATGTGTAAAACATTACGAACAAGGAACTAATGCTTATTTGGGTTGTTATTAATTTTCAATCATAAATTATTTAAAACTTGATACTAAAAATATGCTATGGTAATATTCATAAATTTTATGAGGTTCTATTATGGCATTAGAAAAAATTATTAAAAAATTAACATCAGATGTTAACGAATTAAGACAATCAGGAAGAGCAAAAGGTAAAGAAATTGTTATTATTGATACAATTCCCGCAAGTGAAAATAATGGCCCTAGATATTTAGTTGAAGGAATGGGAGATCAAAAATTTATAAAAATGAATGCAAACTCATATCTTGGCTTCGCATTTAATAAAGATATGCTTAAAGAAGAAGAAAAGGCAAGTAAAAAATACGGAATAGGCCCCGGTGCAGTAAGATTTATCTCTGGAACTTACAAAATTCATACAGATTTAGAAGAAAGACTTGCAAAATTCCATAATAGAGAATCTGCAATGATATTTTCTTCTGCCTATGTTACAAGTATGGGTGTTATTACCCCTTTAACCACCAAAGAAACTATAGTTATTAGTGATGAGCTTAATCATAATTGTATAATTAATGCAATGAAATTATCAAGACCAGCTAAAAAACTTATTTATAAGCACAATAACATGGCTGACTTAAAAGCTAAACTAGAAAACGCAAAAGGGCTAGGTAAAAGAGTTTTGGTTGTAACTGATGGTATTTTTAGCATGAGAGGCGACAATGCTCCATTAAAAGAAATAGTTGAAATTTCTAATAGTTTTGATGAGTTTTTTGAAGAGGGTGTTTTTACTGTTGTTGATGATAGCCATGGAGTTGGTGCAATAGGAGAAACCGGAAGAGGAACTGAAGAATACTGCAATACAAAAGTTGATGTACTAATAGGAACACTAGGTAAAGCTTATGGAGTAAATGGAGGCTATGTTGTTTCTTCAAAAGTAGTAACTGATTACCTTAGAGAAACCGCTCCTATGTATATATATTCAAACCCTATTACAGCAGGAGAAGCAGCAGCTGTGTTAAAAGCAATTGATATTCTTGATTCAGAAAAAGGGCTTAAAATCCTAAAACATATTAAAGCAATGACTATAAAATTTGAACAAGGCTTAAAAGATTTAGGATTTGAAACAATAGAAGGTCCTCACCCTGTTGTGCCTTTAATGGTAAGGAATACAGAAAAAACAACTTCTTTAGTTAAATATTTATTTAATAATGGTGTCCTAGCAACAGGTTTAAACTACCCGGTTGTACCAAAGGGAGATGAAGAAATAAGATTTCAAATTTCAGGTGAACATACAGAACATGATATCAATAAGGTGTTAGAAGTTTTAAAAAACTATAAATAAGAAGCATCGTTCTTATGACATTGTCTCTCGATTATTTTTTCTTATTCTTCTTTTTTTCTTGTCTGTCTACGAAATCCATTGCGGCTCTTCTTAATGCCGATGTAATTCCTCTCATTTTAGCTATTTTTTTAATATCATTATATCTTAATGTTGTTAATAATTTAGTAGCTCTTCCTGTTGGAGTTTTAGGATTTAATACAACATTCATTTTGATATTATATTTTCTTAACCAAGCTCTATTATTTGAAATATATTTTATAACATCTCTATGAATATTTTTATCAGCAGAAAACTTAATAACTTCTTGTTCTGTAATCATGGGATTTCTGATAACGCCCTCTACAATTAGCCTATTACTTTGCTTAATAAGAAGGCCTCTTGCTTCCATATTCCCCTTCATTGCAAGCTTAATTTTATCAGCAATATTCATTTCATTAACCAATCTTGCGAGAGACTTTCTTTCATCCATTACCTTTTCAGCTTGCATTCCTTCCATATCATATTTTTTAGAACGCTCTTCTGATATTCCTAATTCTTCATTTGATAAAACTTTTTCATCTTCTTTTATTTTATTTTCTTCTTTGTCAAGATTATCCTTATCAACAATATCTTCTTTTTTTACAGCCTCTTCCTCTACAGTATTATGATGAACATCACCTGATAAATCCTTTAATCCATCTGTAGATTTTAATTCTAATTGAATTTTATTTCTTTCTGCAAAATCTAATATCTTTTGTTTTTGGGCTTTTGATATTTCTGATTTAATTAGAAAACCCATCACTTTAGGATATGGAGCAATAAAAGAAAGAGCCTCTGCTAAATAAGACTTCAAATTTATATCTAAATCTTCTAATTGTTTAAAAATATAATCAAACTTAAAGTTTTGATGCTTTATTATTGCCTTAAATATTTCTAAATTCTGTTTTTCTTGTTTAGTTAAATATCTATAACACCCCGCAATAACATATTGATGTAAACTACCTTTTAATGCTTCAATAATAATACTCTCTGGCAATTTTACAAATTTTTCTTTTGCTGATACTGCAATTTCTTTATTACTATCATATTGCAAAAAGAATATAATGGAGATTAGTTCATTTTTGGGAGGTGGAGGCAAAACAATACCATTGGATGCAAGTTTTTTCATTTTTTCATTATCACCAAGTAATACTTTTTGAGCTAATGGTTCCATTTCTTCAATTATCTTTTTAAATTTATTCATCACACCTCTTTAAAGCCATTCACTAACATTTTTAAAGCATAGTTTAAGTTTTCTTTTGGTAAAGCCACATTCAATCTAAAAAAATTATCTCCATTTTTACCAAAGAATAAACCATCAGTTAATGCTAGGCTACTCTTTTCTAAAAGCAATGTTGAGATTTCTTTATGACTTAAATTAAAATCACTAAAATCAAGCCATAATAAATATGTTCCTTCTGGTTTATTAATTTTTAATTTTGGAAGTTCTTTTTTTAAGTAATTTAAGGTAAAATCAATATTATTTTCCAAATACTTGGTTAATTCAGTGATATAAGTATCTGCGTCTTTATAAGATGCTTCTAATGCAATAAGTGAAACTATGTTTTCTACAGTTATTGCTCTTCTTTTCATGATTTTTTTAAATTTATCAAGCATATTTAAGTTTTCAGAGTATAAGTAGGAAATTTCAAGCCCAGAAACATTAAAGGTTTTTCCTGGTGAATTAAGTGTTAATGTAATATTGCTTAATTTATTTGAAATAGATGCAATTGGAGTGTGGTTGCTGTAAACAATATCAGAATGAATTTCATCAGAGATAATAACAATACCATACTTTAAACAAATTTCACCTAATTTTTCTAGTTCCGTTTTTTTCCAAACTCTACCTATAGGATTATGAGGAGAGCACAATAATAACATTTTAGTATCTTTATCTATACTATTTTCAAAAAGCTCAAAATCTATTTTATAATAACCATTTTCATTAATTAAAGGTAATTCTGTTAATTTACGGTTTTGTTCAGTTACAACAGAGTAAAAAGGACCATAAACAGGAGTAAAAATCATTATTTTATCTTCAACTTCACTAAAAGCTTCAATTGCTACAGATAAAGAAGTTACCACCGTAGGAGAAAGTGTCATATTTTTTTTATTTAATCTCCAATTATGTTTTTTATAAATCCAATTTAATATATGTGTAAATAAGTCCTTGCTATACTCAGGATATCCAAATAATCCATGATTCACCCTCTCTTTTATAGCATCAACTATGTATTTAGGAGTTTCAAAATCCATATCTGCCACCCACAAAGGTATTAAATTTTTTTGCTTAAAAACTCTCTCACTTCCATCATATTTTATAGAATTTGAATTATTTCTATCAATTATTTTATCAAAATCATACAATTTATCCTCCATAACAAAATAAGTATATAATATTTGATTTAGATTTTCAATTTATTGGAAATAATAAGTAAATTAATTACCATGTATGATTACTCTATAAGCATGAATCTTAAAATCAGCCGTTTTATTTTGAGCAATCACCCTAAAAGCAACAGATAAACCTTCTGTATCCTCCATAATTTTATTTCCAAAATCTGGTACATTAAAAGTATGTATTGCAGTATGACTTCCTGTTGCAAAAGTAAAGTTAGAAGTATCAGCCACTAGTATTCTTGTTGTGTTATCGGGGTTAAATCTAGCTTGAATATAAACATCATAATCTAAGTTTTGCTCACTATTATTTGTGTATTCAACTTCAAGAGTAATGGTTTTATTTTCAAATTGAAATACATTAGGAATAATTTGTCTTATATACAAATACCCTAAAACCGAACTATAGCTTGCATTAACCTGAACTCCATCTGAAATATTTGTTGTAGAAACTATAAGATTATCATCTTGAGTTTTTAGTATCCAATTTGGTGAAATGTGAACACCTCCACCATGAATATTTTGATTATTAATATTATAATTAATTAATTTAAATCTAGAATCTTCAATTTTATTTCCTTCTGGACCAAGAGTACATGTAGCACCTGAATCAAGATTTCCTGTTGTACAAATTGAATTCCAAATTATATTACCATAATTATCATAAAGCCCTAGCTTTTCATTATCAATAGTTAAATGATGAACACCCATTCTATTTGTTCCTGATGCCCATAAAGCTTGATTACTCGCATTATAAACAACTAAATTACCATCTGCTTGGAACCTAAAAAAATAATTACAATTTGAGCAACCAGTATTAGTATCAGTTTCCCAAAGAGCTGAAGTATCATAAAGTACAAGATTACCATCAGATTGCATATTAAGTGAAGATTGTTGCAACTCAACAGTTTCTCCCATATTTAATCTTAAACTATTAGGATAAAATGTCTTTGAAATAGGAATAATTAAACAATTCAGCCCATCTTGATAGTAACCATCATCACAATTACAAATAGGGCTTTCATGTACAAGCTCACAATCACCATGATTGCTACAAGTTATAGGCTCACAAGGGTTAATACAATAATGATTACTACATATTAAATTACTATTATTACAATCACTTGTCATGTCGCATCTTCCTGCGATCAACTCACAATCACCATTAGTTTCATTACATTCTTTCCAAGAATCACAGGTTACATTATAACAGTTTCCATTAGCTACACAATTACCAGATTCTAAATGAAAGTTTGTATCACAAAAACAAGAATTATTACTACAATGCTCATTTGTAGAGCAAATGCCACAGTTAATATCAGAACCACAAGTATCGTCAATATTTCCACATTCTGCGTTTAATTGGCTACATGTTTTAGGAGTACAAGTCGCTTCACATTGCTTTGTATCAGTATTACAGATATCTGTACCACTACAAGTACCACAATCTAAACTAACACCACAGCCATTATCAATATTTCCACATTCTGCGTTTAATTGGCTACATGTTTTAGGAGTACAAGTCGCTTCACATTGCTTTGTATCAGTATTACAGATATCTGTACCACTACAAGTACCACAATCTAAACTAACACCAC
>JAMOQH010000050.1 GCA_027064085.1 bacterium
GCTTTTGAACTATGAAGAGGAAGTTTTGATAATATTTTTACAGTTTGTTTGTGAAGCTCTTTATTGTGAGAAAGCCCTAAATAGTCGTTTGATGCAAAATCTTTTATCGTTGTGTCTAGTATCTCTCGTGTTCTGTAACGCCCTGATTTTTTGAGTGCTTTTAATTCGTTATTGTATTGCATTTTTATATTGTTTATTATCTATAAATGTTTTAATATGAGTTAAAATAAATTTCATATATTCTGTAGATTTATTTTTTATCTCATCTAGTTCTGAAAGAGTATAGCCTCTTCCACATTCAGAAAATGATTCATTTCCATGAGCTAAATTATTTCTTTTATTTTTTATAGTAAAAAGGGAAGGCTCATTCTCTGCTGGAATTTGATGAATTGCTAAACCATATTCTATTATAGATTCTTTTATTATTTTAGGTGTAACATTTCCTGATAATTTATCATCAAAATTTATGCGTACAATTTCTTGAGCTATGGTGTCTATTTTATTCATTACAAATTCTGATTTCTGTGTTCCCCTAATATGATAATTATCACCAAAATTTTTATACTCTTTATTTATCCACATCTGTTTAATTTGAGGAATAAGATTTTGATAACTTAATTCCTCCGATGTAATTTCAATACAAATTTTTTCTAAAGAGTTTCTAAAAGATGATTCAATTAAATTATAAAGCAATAAAAATAAATTAGACTTTAAGATATAATGTACACTCTCTGAAATAATAACTGTTTTTGTTGGGTCGAAATCTCGTGTAAGATGTGTTGTCGTTTGTACAAAATCAAAATATTCATTTATCTCTTCAACTTTTTCTTCAAACTCTAAAATAATACTTTGCATTTAATTACCTAACAGCATATTTTTTACATAGTTTATTCTTTCGATAAGTTTTGATTTATTATTTGCAGCATCTGAACGAGTATGTGTTTTAAATTCATCAGATTCTAACCAGTTAATTTTAATATTATCTAAATTAGAATTTTCCTGTAAAGCTAAATTCACCCCAACAGATATTGCTTCAAATCTTACACGAGGAGTTGATTTTGCATTTTTTGTTTTTGCAAAACCATTTTCAAAATATTTTTCTACAAAATTAAGCATATTAATAAAATGTTTTTCCATATCCAATCTTATATCATCTGTAAAATTACTATTTTTTTCTTTCATATACTCATCAATAAATGGAGCAACTTGTCCTTTATAATTATCTTTATTTTCAGAATAAGCAAAAAATCGTAATATCATCTCTTGAGGTTCAGCTCTTAATGTTCTCTTTTCACTTAGAGGAGAAAGTTTTTTAAATAATTTATTTTCAGAACATTTTGTAATAAAATCATAAAATTTTCCACGATGGATTCCTTTTCGTACTTCCATCTTTTTTAATTCATCACTTCCTGTATTAATTCTTTCAAATAAATCAAATCTTGCATCAGAATCTGTTTTCTCACTTAATGCAATCATTTTTAAACTTTTGTTTTTAATTCTTCGTTGTCGTACTACTGAAAGGTCTTGAAAGAAAAAATCATTTAGTTCTGTAAGTTTTGTTAAATCTTGAAGTTGTAATTTATTTGATAAAAATGAGTGTAATGTTCTTACTCTTTGGGAACCATCAACTATCTCATATCTACCATCAACATCTGCAAAAAATATATATGGTATTGGAATACCTAAAATAACAGATTCTATAAATTTAGATTGTCGCTTAGGAGACCATACAAATTCTCTTTGATAATCAGGTATATAAATATCTCCATCATCATTTTCAAGTCCATCATTATATTTTTGAACAATTATCTCTATGGGATATTCAACTGTGTCATAATCATAATCTTTAATTTGTTCAAGTATTTGCCTTTCAGCATTATCTTGATTTATTTTTGTAACTTTAATTTCATTTGACATTTTCTAAACCCTTTAAATGCTCTAAAATACTAATACCTATAACTTCTCCAAGTCTAGGAGGAACAGCATTTCCAATCTGCTTAGAAACCTGACTAAATTTAAGATTCTCTTTTTTATCTGTAAACTTATAGTTATCAGGAAAACTTTGTAATATTGCTGCTTCTCTAAGAGATATAGCTCTATCTTGCTCTGGATGTCCAAATCTTCCATTACCGATACCTGTACAAAATGTTGTCATCGTAGGAGATGGTTTATTCCATTCCATACGACCATAAACACTTACGTAAGTCTTTCCCTTATCACTTTTGTGACAATTCAGTTGTAAATCTTTATCCCAATCTCGTTTCCAACTTCCCCCTGGGATAGACTGTTTTATTCTTTGTAAATTTTTATCTGATATTTTTGAAGCTTTATGTATAAAATCTTTTTTTGAAGTCTCACCCGATTTTATTTTTTCTAAATGACCAATAGCATCTTTGACTGTAATATACTCTTCTGGTTTATGTGTCGGTTCTATAAGTTTTATTTTTCCTTTTTTTGAGGCAAGTAAAATTAATCTTTTTCTTTTTTGAGCAATACCATAATTAGGAGAAAAAACTATATCGTACCAAACATAAAATCCTTCATCTTCTAACTCTTTTACAAAATTTGCAAATACAGGTTCTTTTTTAAAATTTAAAAGATTTGGAACATTTTCCATAGCAACAATATCTGGATTTGTTGCTTTAATTAACCTTGAAAATTCAGATAACAGTTGCCATCTTGTATCTTTTTGTTTATCATTATTAAGTGTATATGTTGAAAAAGGTTGGCAAGGTGCGCAACCAGTTAAAATTTTTATATCATTTTTATTATAATATTTAGTGATGTTATTTTTTGTAATATTTGTAATATCTGCATGAATAAAATCAGCATCACAATTCTTTTCATAAGCATATTTGCATTTATCATCAAAATCAAATCCAGCTTTTATATTAATACCTGATTGTTTTAAACCATAAGAAAGACCACCTATCCCGCAAAATAAATCAACGGCTGAAATATAATTGTTCATTTTAGTTTATTCCTTTTTTAAACAAATTGTTTCAAAAGCTCAGTATGAAGTCCCATAGCCGTACTCTCATTTCCACGAACCTCTCTTATATATTTTTTACAAAATCCTTCAACCATACAAGCACCAGCTTTTCCTCTCCACTCT
>JAMOQH010000051.1 GCA_027064085.1 bacterium
GAATTATCACAAACAAATCCTGTTTTACACCCTGATTCCTTACAGCTATTTTCACATTCTTTTGTTGTTGGATTGCAGTATTCCCCAATTTGAGCACATGATTCGGGGGTACAATTAATAACACACAATTTTTTTTCTATATCACAATGTCTTCCTGCTTTACAACCTGTTGTTTCGCAGGTTACATTGTTTTCTTTTGCACAGGAATAGAAAAATAACAGTATAAACAATATTATCATTGAAAAAAGTTTCACAACATTCCTCCTTTTTTCCAAATTATACACTCCATAAATTATTTACCTTATAACATAAGAATTAATTATTTTCAATTTCCTGTTTTTTATTGGTATTTTGAGGAATATTTACTGTTTATATGATAACTATTGTCTTTTTATTGAGCAAAATGATTTAAATGCGTTTTCTATTGTCTTTTTATGTTAACATATTCATTAATACACTCCTGATTTCCTGCATTTAAGTCTCCAGAATTTTTCACACATATCCCGTTAAGGCAATTTGGAAAAGCATTACAGCAGTCATCGTTGGAAGTACATTGTGAAACAGGAGCACATCTATTTTGGATGCATGTATAGCATGCCTTGTACCACAGGAAGATACATTATCTTCTATACATTGACTTGTTGTTTCTTTGTCAACACATCTTGTATTCTTACATTCTTGATTGCTTTCACAGTTATTGTCTTCTATACATGAAACACATACTCCTCTTGGTGAGCCATCAGGTATTGAACAGTATGGAAGTGCATTATTATCGGATTTATATTTTTATAAATTTAATTTTTCTTCAAAAAATTTTTAATAATTATATCACCATATTCTGATAAAATGGATTCAGGATGAAATTGAACACCAAAAAGATTGTTTATTTTATGCTTAATTGCCATTATTTCATCAAATTTACCATTTTTTTCTGTCCATGCTGTAATTTCAAGATTTTGATTAAAGTTTTCATCTTTTTTTATGATAAGAGAATGATATCTGACGGCTTTAAAAGGGGAGGGGATATTTTTAAATATTCCTTTTCCATTATGATAAATAAGTGATACTTTTCCGTGCATTACCTGATTCGCATGGGAAATTTTGCAATTAAACATTTCTCCAATTGCTTGATGTCCTAGACAAACACCTAAAATAGTTTTATGTTTATAGTATTTTTTAATGACGGGTATGGATATACCACTGTTTTTAGGGTGTGAAGGCCCCGGAGATATAATAATATGTGAAAAATTAAATAACTCAACATTATTTTTATCATTAGCTATAACAATAGGAGTGATATCAATTTTATATAATAAATCAACTAAATTATATGTAAAACTATCATAATTATCTATAATATATATTTTTTTCATACTAGCTTAACTTCAAAAAAACCGTTAATAGAATTTGATAAGTATATTTTATCAGCATTAAGAAATTCCTTTTTCTTAATAGTTTTCTCTAAAACTTTATTGCTTTCTAACATTTTAGCCCTTATTATTCCAGGCAATGCTCCATCTTTTATAAAAGGAGTATAAATCTTGGCATTTTTTTCTATGTAAACATTATGTATTGCTCCTTCTGCTAAATTATTTTCTTTATTGAAAAAGATTATATCTATATAGGTTTCCTTTATTTTTTCATATTCCTTATTGTATAACTCTCTTTTATTAGTCTTATGCCTTCTAAAAATTGAATTATGGTCTATTTTAATATCAGAAATTATAATTTTAGGGTTTTTAGGTGATTTTCTAGGCTCAAGAACTCTAATTCTTTTTTTATCAGTTGAAAAAAACTCTAAACTTTTATTTAATCTATTTAAATGTTCCTTTTCGTATTCTATTTTTCCATTTTTTGATAACATTGTTTCTAAAACTACTATGTCTTCGTTTAAGTTTCTTAAAAATTTTGCTTTTAATAATGCTTCATTCCACTCATCTTTAATATCACTATCATATAAAATTCCACCACCTATTCCCATTTTTGCTTTTTTGTCTGAGGATAGGGATTGGATAGTTGGAGGATAAGCCACTATCGTCCGTATTGCAATATTGAATGTGAAATCATTTTCGGGGGTAATGAAGCCTATTATTCCTGTGTAAATTCCTCTTTTTTCCTTTTCAAGTTCTTTAATTATTTCTATAGTTCTTTTTTTAGGTGCTCCTGTAATTGAGCCACATGGAAACAGTGCTTCTATTATTTTGCTAAATTCTATGTTTTCATTTACTTTTGATTTCACAGTAGAAATCATTTGATAAACTGTTTTAAACTTTTGTACTTCAAAAAGATTTTCAACTTCTACTGTTTTAGGTATAGAAATTTTGGTAAAATCATTTCGTATTAAATCAACTATCATTAAATTTTCAGAAATTGTTTTTTTATCATTTTGCATTTGTTTTATGTAATACTCATCATTTTGTTTACCATCTGTTTTAAGAGTACCTTTCATCGGCTTAGAAATAAGGGTATTGTTTGTTTTTTGTAAAAAAAGTTCAGGGGAAAGAGAAATTATTGTTCTATTTTCTAAGTTTAAAAATGCTCCAAATTCTACAATTTGCTTTTCTCTAAGGTTTTTGTAGAGTGTTAATTCGTTTTCTGTAAATCTAAAATCAGCCTTAAAGGTAAAGTTTGTTTGATAAGTTTCGCCATCTTTAATATAGCTTTTTAATTTTTTTAATTTATTATTATACTCCGTTTGAGTTATATTAGTTTTAAAATCATAGATATATGAATTTTTTTTAATACCACTAAAATAATCATTTAATTCTTGATTACTTAGCTTAATAACTTCTTGGAATACATAGAATTCTGCTTGATAGTCATAAGAAATATATCCTGCAATGTAATTTCCTTTTGTTTTATATTTATCTATTTTTATTAAAACATTTTTCAATTCATCTTTATTTTTAGCAATTAGAATATCAATTGGAGATGTGAATAAAAAATTTCTGTTTTTGTTTACTCTATCTTCAAATAATAAGAAAGTTTCGTTTATATTTAACATTTTATAGTAGTGATTTTTTCTTAGAATTTACTAATTTAAAAGTAGTGGAAAAGTGTCTGAGTCCTGATCCTTCTATATCAATTTTTAGTCCATGCTTGATTTTATGGGCATTTTTAAAAACTTCTTTAATTGTTTCTGCTGTATACATCATGTGTTCATAAGAATATGTTCTTCTTGGTATAGCAAGTCTGCATAAATCTAATTTAGGCCTGATATTTTCACCAGTATCTGGGTCTCTTCCAACAAGATTTGCTCCTACTTCAACAGGTCTAACTCCACCTGCTTCATAAAGTGCAGCTGTTAAATATTGTGCAGGAAACTCATCTTCAGGTATATTGGGATAAAATTTTCTTCCATCTAAAAATACTGCATGTCCACCAATTGGCTCAACGATAGGGATACCTGCTTCTTTTAATACATCTCCTAGCATTTTTACCTGACCAATTCTGTAGTGTAAATAATCAAATTCTGTTACTTCATGCAAGCCCTGTGCTAAAGCTCCCATAACCATTCCACTCATTCCACCATAAGTTAAATATCCTTCGTTTAATATTGTTGGAGTTGCTAAATCATTAAAAAGTTGTTCTGATCTAATACCAATTAAACCACCCATAGGTACAATAGCATCTTTTTTAGAAGACATGGTGAAGCCTTCTACAAGTGAAAACATTTTCTTTACTATTTCTTTAATTGTCCATGTTTTGTACTTATTTTCTCTTTGTTTAATAAAATAAGCATTTTCTGCAAATCTAGCAGCATCAAAAAACAATGGAATACCATTTGCTTTAGCTATTTTATGTGTTTCTTCAATATTTTCTAAAGAAACAGGCTGACCACCACCTGAATTACATGTGATGGTAAGTAAAATATATGCAATATTTTCTCTTTTGTGCTCTTCTACAAAAGCTTTTAATTTATCTAAATCTATGTTTCCTTTAAAGGGGTGATAAATTGCACTATCTGCTGATTCATCTATGGTTAAATCTATTGCTCTACCACCAGAACTTTCAATATGACCCTTTGTTGTATCAAAATGTGTATTTCCTGGAACGAACTGACTTTCTTTTATCATTACAGTATTTAAAACTTTTTCTGCTGCTCTTCCTTGATGAACAGGAATAACAAAAGGTATTCCTGTTAGTTCTTCAACTATATCTTTTATTTCAAAAAATGATCTGCTTCCTGCATAAGATTCATCTCCCATTATTATTTTAGACCACTGAATATTACTCATAGTACCTGTTCCACTATCAGTCAATAAGTCAATGTAAACATCTTTTGCCTTAATATGAAACATATTATAGCCACCTTTTTTTAGAATTTCCACTCTTTCTTCTTTAAGGGGAATAGAAATCTTTTCAACCATTCTGTACTTATAAGGAACAAACCATTTCTCTTTCATTTTAAACTCCTAAAACTTACATAATATTAGCTTTATACTATTTTTATATTTAATAATCAATCATTTTACAAGTTCAAGCTATCTATTTTCATATAAAAAATAAAAATATCATAAAATTATAGCTTTTGAGTATAGTTTACCCATGATAATCAATAAAAATATTGACTTTATAATCTAAAAATATATACTTAGATTCGTATTGTTTTAGGTTTTATTTTGAAAGATGCTATAAGATTTGGTAAATACTTATTATTACAAAGAATAAATGTTGGTGGAATGGCAGAAGTTTTTAAAGCCAAGACTTTTGGAGTTGAAGGGTTTGAAAAACTTGTTGCAATAAAAAGAATTCTACCATCTATTGCGGAGGATGATGAGTTTATTAAAATGTTTATTGATGAAGCCAAGATAACAGTTAGACTTCAACATGCTAATATTGCTCAAGTTTATGAACTCGGAAAGATAGATGATAGTTACTTTATTGCTATGGAATTTATTAATGGAAAGGATTTAAAGCAGTTGTTTGAGCATAATAAAAGAGAAGAACAACCTATGGATATTGCTCAGGCTTGTTATATTACTTCACAATTATGTGCTGGTCTTGATTATGCTCATAGAAAGAAAGATGATAGAGGTAATGATTTAAATATTATTCATAGAGATGTATCTCCCCAAAATATTAGAATTTCCTATGATGGAGAAGTAAAAGTTATCGATTTTGGTATTGCAAAAGCTAAAAATAAATCATCTAAGACTGAAGCTGGTATTTTAAAAGGTAAATTTGGTTACATGTCACCTGAACAAGTACGAGGAAAAACTATAGACAGGCGTTCTGATATTTTTGCTATTGGAATTATATTTTATGAACTAATAACGGGTAGTCGTTTATTTCAAGGTGAAACAGATTTTTCAACTTTAGAGAAGATAAGAAATGTAGAAATTGAATTACCAACTAAGAGAAATCCTAAAATACCTAAAGAACTAGAAAATATAGTAATGAAAGCTCTTACATCTAAAAGAGAGCATCGATATAGTTTTGCTCATGATATGCATGATGATTTACAAAAATTTATGATATTAAATAACTTTATGTATTCAAGAACAGATTTATCAAATTGGATGAAAATAACATATCGTAAAGACATTGAAAAAGATTTAACGATGTTAAAGCAATATGATAGTTATGATAATTCTCATTTTGAAAGTTTAGCAAAGCCTAGTCTTCCAAAGTCTACTCCAGAAGTAATGGAGTGGGATGATGATGAATTGGAAACTCAAATTTTTGATAAATCTCCATCTTTTGTTGGAGAGAACCCTAAAGAAAATTCTAATGCTAAAGCAAATAGTGCTAAAATAAAAAAGATGCCAAAGAAAAATCTTGCTAGGGTGTTAAAAGAAAAGAAAGATAAAGAAAAGAAGCTTAAAAAGTTGATGATTTTAGCATCTTTTGTTGTATTTTTACTTGTTGTTGCATTTGTATATAATCAATTTTTTAGTGGTAATACTTCTAACTTAAACAATTCTGATAAAAAATATCTTGAATACGAAATGAGTATTGATTTACAAGTTGTTCCAAATAAAATGTTTAATATATATCTTGACAATAAATTATTAAGAAAAAATGAATCTGCACCATATTTGGTTAAAAATATTAAACCTGGTAATCATGAATTAAAAATTCAAAAATCTGGTTATGTTTCACAAGTAAAAAAAATAAAAATACCTAAGTTAACAAAAAAAGATGCTGAAGATTTAAAGTCAATGCAAAAAAAACAAGCCATAAAAAAGTATGGTATAACCTATGACCAATATCTTTTAGGTATAACAAGCATGATGTTTAAGTTAAAAGAAAGTTCTCTTGAAAATCTTGTTGTTAAAGCTGAGCCAACTGATGTTAAAATATATTTTCAAGAGAAATTAATTTCAAATAGTTCTCCTGGGGTAATTAAAAATTTGAAATCAGGGAAATATAAACTAAAAGTAGTAAAGGAGGGATACAGTTCTTATAGCTCCGAAATTACTATTTCTGAGGAAGATTTATCTAAAAAGAGTAAAGAAATTTCAGTAAAACTAGAAAAGGGTAAATTGGTTGCAATAGAAATAAAAACTTCTAAAAATACTAGTTTATTTATTGATAATAAAAAGATATCTGGTTCAACCCCTTATAAAGTTAGTGTAACAGAAGGAAAGCATCTAATTAAAGTGAAAGGTTCAATATACAAGACTATAACAAAAGAATTAGATTGTAAGGAAAATTCTAAATTTACAATAAAATCAATACAAAAATTTGTAGAATTAACAATTCGTAGTAAACCGGAGGGGGCAAAAGTTTATTTTTTTGATAAAGATAATTTGAAATCTTCTATTTCTCAGGTTACTCCTGTAACTAAAAAAGTTGAAATTAGAAATTTAACTGCAATAAAACTAGAGAAAAATGGTTATAAGCCAACATCTCTTAAGTATAAATGGAATAAGAAAGCAAAACAAGCTTTAACTGTTATTCTTAATAAAAAAGGACAGCCAATAAAGATTACAACCAATAAAAAACATAAGGTAGTTTATAGTAAAAAAACTGCTAAAAAATATGGTTATATTAGTATCATTAGCCGTCCTGCAACAAATATAAAGGTTGATGGGCGTAACTTAGGAAGAAAAACGCCTTTGATTAAATTTAAAATTCCCGCTGGTAAACACAGAATCACTCTTTATAACAAGGCTAAAAAAATAAAGAATAGTTTCACTATTACTGTTATTCAAAATAAGGTTAAACCTATTATAAAGAAATATTAATCTAAATTATCATTTTTTGTATCAGGTTCTTTTAAAAACAATCTAATATTTTTTTCAAAAGGAAATATATCTAGATAAAGATTAATATTAATTAATTCACCTGAGTCATAATTAACAAAACCGTAACCTCCATTTCTCCAGATAGTTTTTTTTTCTCCTTCCTTGTTTGTGTAATTGCTTGGGAATAAAATTTTTTTTCTTTCCATGGTAAACTCCATATAAACATTAATAAAACACTACTATACTTAACCAGATTATTTCCAAAAATGTTTTTTTTTTATTTTCTAAGAAATACAGTAAATTAAAAGATTTCGTTCGTTTCAAAAAAAAAATGTTTGTTTCAAAAAAAAACAAAAAAAAATGAATTTTTATTTAAATAGTATGTCTAATTTTTATTGATGCTAATTTTTATCTATCAGGAGGTATTATGTTCAAAGGTTTTATGTTTGTTTTGCTAGCATTTAGTGTTGTTTCTTTGTTGGCCACAGATAATATACAAAATTTTTCTTATGGAAAAGTTAATTGGAGTAAAAAAACAATAATTGTAACTGGTAGTGGGGCACCGAATTTAAAAACTAAATCTCCATCAAAAGCTAGATTAACTGCAGAAAGGGCAGCAAAATTAGATGCTTATCGTAATGCATTGGAAGTTGTAAAGGGGTTAAAAATAAAATCAACTTTAACTATTGAAAATGCTATGAAGGGGGATAAGACAATTGCGGTACAAGTTCAAGGTATGATTAGAGGTGGTAAAGAGAAAGGTAAAAAATATTATGATGATGGTGGTGTTGATATTATTTTAGAAATTCCTCTATCAGGAATTTTACCAGTAAAAAAATATTTATCTAAAGATGCAAAGCAACCTGTATCAGGAAAAGAGAAAAGATATACATCTCTTGTGATTAATTTATTAAATTTTAAATATAATAAAGTTTTACAGCCTACAATTAAAAATGAATCTAATAAATTAATTTATTCAATTGATACAGTTAATAAAGATATTGCAAAAGGAGTAATTGTAAGATATTTTAAAAATATTGATGATGCTAAAAAATTAGTTGGTGAAAATCCATTGGTTATAAATGCAAAATCTTTATCAAAAAAGGATAAATCTACTGTAATTATTTCAGATATTGATTCAGAAAAATTTATTAATGGTAAAATTAATTTAGATTTTTTGAAAACAGGTAATGTAATTTTTATAACTAAATAGGGGGGGGAATGAATAAGTTATTTTTAATATTAGTATTTTTTATTTCAATTTCATCGTTTGCTAAAAATTCTGAAGTTATAACAGTAAAAGGTGAAGCTGCAATTATGAATAATGATAAGCTTTCTGCAAAAGATAGAGCTTTAGATGATGCAAAAAGAAAAGCAGTTGAACAGGTAACTGGAGTTATTGTTTCTTCAGAATCTTTAACTCAGAACTTTGAACTTTTAAGCGATAAAATATATAGTAAGGCTAAAGGATATATTAGTAAATATAATGTAGTTAAAGAAGGTGTTGATGCTAAAGATAGTGGGGTCTATTTTGTAGAAATTAAAGCAACTGTTTCAAAAAATAAGCTTGAAAAAGATATTTCTGCAGTAACATTATTATATAAATCTTTAGGGAAACCTAAATTTTTATTAATGATTGCAGAACAAAATTTTGGACAAAAAACAGCAAATGGTTGGTGGAGTAATATAAAAACAACTACAAATTCAGTTGAAACTGTTATTATTGATAAATTGAGTAAAAAAGGATTTAAGTTTGTAGATGGAAAAACATTACAAAATAAATTAAAAAAGTATTCTCAATTTAAAAATATAGATGCCGTTACTGCAAAAGATATTGTTGCAATTAATACACTTCATGATGCTGATTATGTTGTTTATGGTAGTGTTATTGTAAGTGTAAAAAATGGTCTTGCAAAAACAAAAAGTGGTTTTGCGATAGGAACATTAAAAATAGTTAAATCAAGTAATGGAGCTATTGTTGGAACAATAGAACTTAAAGATAGAAATAATAGAGATGGTAATCCTGATAATTTTCGTGGAGAGGCTGTAAACAGACCAGATGAAATTATTGCTTCTGAGGATGCATTTAGTGCTTTCGGAAGAAGAGCTGCAAAACAATTGTTAAAAAAGGTTTTATCTCACTGGTTAGAACAGGCAAATTCAGTAAGAGAAATTTCTATTAAAATCAAGGGGTTAAAATACAAAAAATATAAAAAACTGAAAGCTCATTTGCTTGATATAAGAGGTGTAAAATCTGTTGAAAATTTTAAAATGCAACATAAGATAGCTTCAATGAGAGTTAGTTATAAAGGAAGAAGTAATCAATTATTAGATATTCTTACTGAAAAACCTCTTAAAGGATTAAAATTAGAATTAGAAACAATTAATGACAATGAAATAATTTTTTCTGTGGAGAAATAATATGATGAAATATAAAAAAATATATATTGCTTTTATATTTTTAATGTCTCTGGTTGTAACATTTTCTATTTCAAGTAAAGGTATAAAAGCATCAGGAAAAATACTTAAAGTTGATGGTAAATATGCTTTTATTAAGTATGGCAAGAAATGGAAGAGATTAAAGCCTAATTATAAAATATATAATGGAAGTCAGATTAAAACAGGTAGTAAAACAAGAATTATAATTCAGTTTAGTGATAAATCAGAATTAAGAATTGCTCAAAAATCTAAAATAAAGATAGAAAAGGCTTTTGTTAAAACACCTGAAAATAGAGAGATTTCAGCTAGATTAATACTTGGTAAATTATGGGCAAAAGTATCTAAATCTAAAAATAAAAATAAAAATTTTACAATAAAAACGAGTAATGCAACTGCAGGAGTAAGAGGAACAAGCTTTAGTGTTTCTTTTAATGATGATAAATCTTCAATTGTTAGCCTTTATACGGGTATTGTTGATGTAGAATCAAAAATAAAAAAAGATAAACACAAAAGAGATATGAAAAATTATGACAAAAGAAAAAGAAAAGAGGTGAGTGGTCCTAAAGAGGTGAGCTTAGATAAATGGAATAAAATAGTCCTTAAGCAAATGCAAAGAGTTGTTGTTGCAGAAAATGGAGAGATGAATACTTTTGATATGAATCCAGTTGAAGAGCAAAAAGATGAATGGATAGCTTGGAATTCTAAATTAGATAAGTCCCTAGAAAAATAGTACAAATTTTATATATCTCTTACTTTTAAAAAGACTCAAAATCATCTAAATCTATATCGATGTTTTTAGTAATTCTTTCGTTGTATCCAATTAATTCTTGTATTTTCATTTCATATTCTTCTATTTCTTTTTTATAATCTTGATTTATATCAATAACTTCTTTATTTTTATTTTTTAATTTATTATATTTTTTTTGAAGATTATCATATAGTTCTTTATGGTAAGTAGAGTTTATCTTTTTGTTATTTTCATTTAATTCTTGCTTTAAGTTTAATAATAATAAATCTTTGTTTTTAAGTTCATCTTCTAATATAGCGATTCTGTTTTCATGTTCTCTAATTATTAAATTCTTTTTATTTAATAATTCTTCTTTTAAAGTATTCTCTTTTCTGAATTCATCAATTTTGAGTTTTAGTTTTTGTATTAAAACACCTTTTTCATCTAGTAAAGATAAGTTTTTTATATTCTTTTCTCCAAGTTTTTCTATTTTTTTACTTAAATTCTCAAAATCATTACTTATTTTTTTATTTTTTTCTAATAATTGTAATAATTTTCTTTCATTTTCTTTTTTTATTTTTTTTAATGTGTTTGTAAATTCTATATCTTTTTTAGATTCAAAGTCTTTTAATTGAATTTCAAGTTCTTTTACTATTGTAATTAATTCTTTATTCTTTTCATTAACTTCGTCTATATCAAATTTTAAGTGTGAAATTTCAGAGACATATAGATTATTTTGTTCTATTAAATCATTGTTTTCCTCATATAGTTTCTCTATTTTATCTAAGTTTTTAGATGATTTCTGTATAATTATTCTCAGAGAATCTCTTTTGGCATTACTTTTATTTTCTTGTATTTCTCTATTTAATTTTACATAATTATTAATTAAATCTATATTCGTTTTAACTAATTTATCTAGGTTATTGATTTCGCCTAAACTAGAGATATCTTCTTTTGTATTAAATAATTTAATTAAAAAATGAATATAATTTTCATATTTAATTAACTTTATATTATTCTTCTTTATTATATCTTGATTTTTTAATACTTTTATTGAAAGATCATTAATTACAGATTTTATAAATTTTTGTTTCTGTAGTAATATGTTTTCTCTATTTTTAAATTTAATAAATTTATTTTTAATTAATTCTCGCTTTTTTGTTTCTTTAATGTATTTATTTTTTTCAATAAAATTTTTTTCTAAATAAGTATTTAAATAACTCATTGACAGTAAACTAGAATGGTTTATTTTTAATTGTTCAAAATTATTTGCAATAATTAAGTTGATTGAGTTGGAATTACTTAAAGAAAATTCAACTAGATCTTTACTTTCTTGTGGAATAATTTCTAGGTTTATATTAAAAGTACTTATATTAATAAATTTAAAATATTTTGATAATTCATGTGATAATTGAGCTGTTTTATTAGTAAAAAAATATAAAATACTATTATCATTTAACAATTTAAGTAACTCTAATGGAAAATAATTGAGTTCTTCTAATATAATTGTATTATATTTTTTGTTAGTTAAAATTAAATTGTTATCAGTAGCAATATCTTTTTGTTCAAAGAGTCTTTCTTTTGTATTAAAAAAGTCATATTCTTTTTCTTTTACTACTTGTAATAATGGGTATTCAATTTTTTTGTACAAAATATTATATTTTATCTTTTTTATTAATTTATTCATTTTTTATTAAAATCTCTATACTGTCACTCAAACCTTTTTTTATATCTAATAATTCAACTTTGTATTTTTTACTTTTCTTTTTAGGGTATATAATAATTCCATTTTTAATTATTTGCATTTGTAATACTTTATTATTAGAAATGCTCCATTTTAGTTTTTTATTTGTTGAATCATTTTTTAAAATAATTCCTTTTGTTTTAAAAGTATAAAAATCAATGTTTATTTTATCTACACTATTATTTTTATATAAGATATTGAAATTTGTTGGCAGAGTACCATCTTTATTCAATTTAATTACTTCAATAATATCCATATATTTTCCTATCTTGGCATAAATGGAACACTTCTGCTCATTTTTAAAAAAAGTAAAAGAAAACCTGCTGCTATCTTTTATTTTTAATTTACCACATGAAGAAGTTAATTTAATGCTATTATTTTTAAAGTAATTGCCGTTTTCATCTATGGCCATTGCTTTTAGTAATACAAAATTATCATTTGGTGGAATTATTATTTTTTGACTATAAGTATTTTCATTTTGTAAAATTTTAACTCCAAGTAAAACTGGTTCTTTTTTTATTTTAGGTTTATCAATTTTTTTTACTTCATAATACGAAAGGATTACATCATTATTTGAATCTTTCTTTATTGGAATTATCTTAAAATCTTCTTTTAATTTTTTTAATAAATTATTTTTCTTTTCAATCGTTTCTTGTTTATCAAGTTTATATTCAATAACTGCTACCCATTTATTTAAGGGGGCTTTTACTAATTTTAGTGGTTTCTTACATGAGTTACAAGCATCTATGTCTGAAAATTTTCCAGAAGTAAAGTTATAAGATTTTAGTTCATAGTCAATATTATAGTCAAATCTACTACCATTTTGAACACTTACAACATTTTTAACATAATATAAATTTATATCAGCATATAATAAAATACTGAATAAAAAACTAATCATATATATTAGTAAATTCTTCATCTAATTCCTCTAATTTTGCTTTTGCGTTTTTATATTCTTCTAAAATATTATTATATTTTTTAGATAATTTATTATATTTTTCTTTTAATTCATTTAATTTAGGAATATCTTTAGTGTCTTCAGACATATTTGCAATAATTTTAATTTTAGACATTAAGTTTTCATTTTCTTTAATAATTATTTCTCTTTCTAATTTTAATGCAGTGGTATTATTTGTATTCTTTTCTACAACATTTGAAATTTCTTCTTTTAAAGCATTTTTTTCTTGTTTTTTCTTTTCAATAGATGCTTTTAATTCTTTATCTTCGGGATTACTCTCATATAGAATTGACAATTCTTCTATTTCTTTGTTTTTATTTTCAATAATGGATGACAAATATAACAAATATGATTTGACCTTTTCTTCACTAACTTGCTTTTGCTTTATTAAAATATCTTTTTTATAATTTATATATATATATATATTTATTAAAAAGATTGTTAAAAAAAATAAGCCTATAATTAATTTATCCATTTATATATTTCTCTATAATTATTTCATTTCCTTTTTTATTCCAATAAATTTTATCTGAATGGATTTTTATTAATTTTATACCTCTTCCGTAAGTTTTATAATTATCTATCTTTAAATCAGAATATTTAAAACCATTTCCCTCATCTTTAATCATTAATATAATTTTATCATTTTTGAAAATAATTTCTAAATAAACTTTTTTAGTATTATAATCTATACTTTTTTGTCTTTCTATAACCAAACGATTAAACTCGTCAAAACCATTATCGTTTTCTTTGATTTTAGAGTTTATATTGAATATTCCATGATAAAAAGAATTTAAAATACTTTCTTTTAGAATAATTTCAAGACTATACTGAAACTCAGAAGAATAGTTAGTAAATAACTTTTTAATTAAAAACAAAGTAAAACAATCAATTTCATTAAGGTTAAATATTTTAGAATTAAATTCTAATTTAATTGAGTTTTCTGCTTCTTCAGTTATTAATTTATTGAAAATAATAAACTTTTTTTCACAATCTTTAATCATATTTTATACTATCAGTAGCATCTTTTAAATTGTCATAAAAATCAAATAATCTTTCCAACCCCATAATCTCAAGAGTTTCATATGTTTTAGAATTTAATGCAACTAATTTCAACTTAAAATCATTTTGTAAAGATAATTTGTAAATTCTAAATAAGTATCCAATTGTTGCAGAATCAATCATAAGAACATTTTCAAAATTTAAAATAATTGTTTTGGGATTATCGGCCAATAGATTGTTTAGTATTTTTTGGAAATCAGATAAATTTGGAGATGTCATATATGTATCCAAGATTATTGATTCTACTCCTTTAGAGATATTTTGATGTTTCATATTTACTCCCTTAAAAACTTCACTTGCCAATATTTATTTATTGTGAAGTTAGAATAACTTTTTAAGTTTATCATATAAGATTCTTTATTACAAATTTTTAGATTTTTATTAACTCCATTTTAAAAACTATTTTTAAAAAATATGTTTTATTTATTGAATATGTTAAATTTCTAAGATATATTTTATTTATTTGGTAAATAATTGGAGATAATTATATATTACGGCCTTTGCCAATTAACTTTAATGTTACTTAAACTAGGTTTATCATCATTTGTTGCACCAATACTCATTACAACTTCAATTTGAATAAATCTTCCTATTGGAGTATTTCCACTTGGCCATGTTAAATATTCACCTGATGTTGTTACAAAATTACTCCATTCTGGAGAATTTGGATCTGTGTCGTTTAATAAAAAGTAATTTCTATTATTTGAAACTCTTGCTCTAATTTTTATACTTGAACCATTTGGAGTTGAACCTGTCCATGAAATACTATCATATTTGGCACTACTTCTTTTCGTATCAACTATTGTTTTAAAACTTCCACTAGGTGAAACAATGTTTCTTAAATTGAAACCAGTTAAATCAGAGTATGAATATGGAGCCGTTCCTGTATTTTGTCGCCCTTTCTCCGTTCCATCTTGATTTAATTCAACAGCTTGACCACTTGATGAATCTCTGTTGATTACCCATACTTCATCTTCACTGTCAACACCTATACCAATAGGGGAGCTACCTTTAGAAGAATAACTTCCTAGCTGGTTACCGTTTGAGTTGAATTTACCAACTTTATTAGAGCCACTAAATGCACACCAAATATTACCTTGGCTATCAGTTGCAATACCTCTACCATTACCGCCACCATTAAATGAATGGTTAGTGATAGTTATTGAGTCATTAGCTTCATTATAAACTAATTCATTGATTCCTCCATTTCCCCAGCCTCCATACCAAACATGGTCGTTACTGTCTATAACTATACCATAAGTCTGAACTTCAGTACCATTAGAGAATTGCATAGTATATTGACTAAAAAAGCCATTGTCTCCTGGATTTTTATTTGTGTTTATTCGTAAGACTTTTCTTGTGTTACCATTATAACTATCATCTAATCTTGAGCTCCATAAGTAACCTCTACTATCTATTGCCAATCCATATATAGGAACTCCTGATTGATATGGAAAACCTTGAAACACAGTTCCTGTAGGAGATATTTTATAAACTGCACCATCATAAGAGCCCATAGTATGTCTTAATGCAAAGCAACCAACCCATGCATTTCCGTTTCTGTCTATTGCTACACCTCTAGGAGCACAATCTGTATGTAAATTTACCGTAAATGCCAGTGAACCATCTGCGTTTAATTTAGTAACATTATGGCTACTTCTATTTGCAACCCAAACAGAACCATCTCTTTCAACTGCTGTTCTTGATGGATTATCTCCAACTGGAAATGTACCCTCATTTGCTCTTGTTTTGGTATTTATTTTCGTAACAGTATCATCTGCACTATTAGCAATCCAAATGTAGTCATTTTGTATAGTGGAACTATCCAGAGTTAATTTATTTGGGTCATCTGGGTCAGTACCAATACCATCATAATCATTGTCATCATCAATAAGGTCATCATTTACATTGTTTAGACATGAAGGATAATCAGCACTGTTTTCATTACATTCGGGTGTATCTGTACCTATATTTATTTCATAGCAA
>JAMOQH010000052.1 GCA_027064085.1 bacterium
ATTTTTACTGTTGTTATTTTATTTATGGGCTTAATTACTGCATTTAAAAAAGAAATTAATATATTGGGGTGCTTCTCATTACCAAATATAAGTTTAAATATAAAATCTGTTTTAGGGTCTAGTAAGCCATATTTGCACATCTGTTCCTCACTAATCAATTCTATATTAATATAACTTGTTATTTTACAATCTGCAAGGTTTTATTTTAGATATTGTTAAATATTACTGTTAAAATAATTTTAATTTGCATTAATACAAAAACTTATTTATACTATATATGTTTGTGATATTGAAGGAGCAAATGGAATTAAGTATTTCTAAAAGAGAAATTATTATAAAATTAGTATATTACGGTCCTGCATTAAGTGGAAAAACAACAAATCTTCAGGCATTACATTACTTTCTACAAAATGGCTCTGCATCTGATTTACTAACTCTTGATACAAAAAACGATAGAACATTGTTTTTTGATTTATTACCTATAGAATATGTAAGTAAAAGTAATTTTAAAGTCAGATTTAAATTATTTACTGTTCCAGGCCAAGTAATACATCTATCTACCAGAAAAATGGTTCTGAAATCAGCTGATGGAGTTGTTTTTGTTGCTGATTCTCAAAAAGAGCAAAGAAAAAACAATAATTACAGCTATAGAGATTTATTAAATAATTTAAGGTTTAATAATTTAGGTGGAATTCCTATAGTAATACAGTTTAATAAAAGAGATTTACCTAATATTATAGATAATGCCGAAGTAGAAGCATTTGCATCCAAACTAGGCACTAATGTTTTTAAAGCAAGTGCAATAAGTGGAGATGGAGTGTTAGAAACATTCGCCGAATTAATTAAAGTGAGCTATGATAGACTTGATTCTTTATATCAATTTGATAAAAAGTTTGGAATTTACAAGTCTGAAATTTTAAAAGGAGTATTTTCAAATATAAAAAATGGATGATTTATTAAATATTGATGATATTAAATTAGAAGATATACTTAGACAACTAGATTTTCAGGAATCTATTGAAGTATTAAATAATGAATTTAATTTAGAAATTGAAATTTTTGACAATGATAATAACTCCTTACTTAAAACAAGTAATCCTTTTGAAAAGCAAGAAGATAATAAAATTAAATTGGCTATATCCAAAAGAAGAATAGGATTTTTATATTTTAAATGTGATGAAAATAAAAAATCTTTTATAAGAAATTATCTTACATCACTGTTTAAAGAACAAATCAAATTAGCTTATAAAATATACCTAACAAATGAGGTACACCTAAAACTAGCCGAAAAGTCCTATAGCGAATTAAGTGATAAAAATCAAGAACTAGTAAAGGCTAACAAAGCACTTAAAGAGCTTGATAAAGTTAAAACGAATTTTTTAGCAATGATTTCTCATGAATTAAAAACCCCACTAACTTCAATTATTGGATATACTGAATTTTTACAGCTAGAAGATTTATCTGAAGAATCAGAGGAAACTTTAGAAAAAATTTTAAATAATGCTTTAGAATTATATGATTTAATTAAACAAATTTTAGATATTACCAAAATAGAAGATGGTGCATTAAGAGTTAATAAAAAAGTCATAGATTTAAACACTTTGATTAACGAAATAATAGATTCAGTAAGTTATCAATTAGAAAATAAAAATTTAACATTAAAAAAGCAAATAAACATAAATAAATTTGAAATTTTAATTGATGAGGAGAAAATTTTTCAATCAGTAAGAAATTTGCTTACTAATGCAATTAAATTCTCAAAAAAAGGTGAAGAAATAATATTAAAATTCGAGGAAATCACCAAAATAATTGATGATGATGACCCAGAAAGTGAAGCTTTTACTTTTTTTGGGGCTGAAGAAGAAAAATTTTTGAAAATTTCAGTTATTGATTTTGGTATTGGTATTTCACAAGAACATCAAGATAAATTATTCAACTCATTTTATCAAGTTGATGGTACACAAACAAGAGCACATGGAGGAACAGGATTAGGTTTATCTATAGTTAAAAACTTCATAACTGCTCATAATGGTTTTTATGGTTTAGAAAGTAAAGAAAATGAAGGTAGTACTTTTTGGCTCGAATTGCCCTATGAGTAACAAAACTGATATAAAAAGGATACAAAAAATGAATGAATTTGAATTTATAAACAAAATTAAAGAAATAAGCACATATCATAAAATAAATTTAGGTATTGGAGATGACACAGCGATTTTAAATGACAATATGTTAATTTGCAGTGATTCTTTAGTTGAAGGTGTTCATTTTAGTCTTAACTATTTTACTATTGAAGAGGCTGTTAAAAAGGCGGTAATAGTTAATTTATCTGATATTCTTGCAATGAATGGAACTCCTTTATATTATTTATTAAATATTTCTATTCCCAAAGAGCATCTAAATAGCCTTCAAAATATAACAAATTCAATATCTAAAATTAATGATGAGTACAAAATAGATTTAATTGGCGGAGATACAACAAGCTCATTAAAAAATATATTTATTTCAGTAACAATGATAGGGAAATCTAATAAAATCATAAAAAGAAATAATGCAAAATTAAACGATAACATCTATATCTGTGGATTCCCGGGATATTCAGCACTAGTAATGAACTT
Organism: bacterium; assembly: GCA_027064085.1. Lineage (GTDB taxonomy): Bacteria > UBP6 > JAFGXH01 > JAFGXH01 > JAFGXH01 > JAMOQH01. The sequence continues at coordinate 2,616 of JAMOQH010000052.1, forward strand.
ACTTCAAAAAAAGGTTGAAAAATCATATTTTGAAGACTATATTAAGTATCACATTGAGCCTAGAATAAACTTTAATTTCTTAGAATTATTTAAAAAAATAGAAATTAACTCAATGATTGATATCAGCGATGGCTTACTAAATGATTTATCTCATATTTTAAAACAATCTAATTTAGGTGCTGAAATTCAAGAAGAATTATTTTATAATAATTTAGACTTTTCATTTTTAGCTCAACAATTTGAACTTGACCCTATAGATTTAATTTATAATGGAGGAGAAGACTTTTTTCCTCTTTTTACCTCTCCTATAACACCAAAAGAGCTATATCCTATATCCGAAGAATTAGGCTTAGAAGTATTTCATATAGGTAAAATCACCAAAGGTAACAAAATTATCAACAATTTTTCTCAAGAACTGACCCCAAAAGGTTTTTTACATTTTTAATAATATGTAAAAAACTTCATTTGACTTTTTTTAAAAAACATACTAATATCACTAGCTTAATTTTTATGGAGAAAGTATGAAATATTTTTTAATTTTAGCAATTTTATCTATTCTTTTTACTAGTTGTGGAGATAATAGCAATGGTAACTCAATAAGTTGTACACCAGCTTGTGAAGAATGGCAAACATGTAATGATGGAACTTGTGAATTGATTTCTGATAGATGTGAATCTACAGATAACTGCAAAGAAAATGCTGAAAAGCCTATTTGTGATTTAACAAAGCATATTTGTGTTGCAGAAATAGCACCAGAATGTATAGTAAATGATGATTGCAAAAACCAAGCAAAACCTATTTGTAAAGACAATGTTTGTGTTGCTGATAGTACACCTGAGTGTACAGTAAATGATGATTGTAAAGACCAAACAAAACCTATTTGTAAAGATAATGTTTGTGTTGCTGATAATACACCAGAATGTACAGTAAATGATGATTGTAAAAACCAAGCAAAACCTATTTGTAAAGATAATATTTGTGTTGCTGATAACACAGATAACTGTATAGGCTTATCATATTCTGATATTCAAAGAAGTAGTCAAGATGAAAACCACTATGTTGATTTAGTTATAGATGGAAATTACTACTTATCTATTGAATTTTACGAAGATAGTCCTGCAGCTAGCTATGATTTAGCCTCTGTTGGAGTTAATGATAATTACGAAACATGTAAACAATGTGTATTGATTTATAAAATAGCAGATGACGATGAGACAGTTGAAAAAATATTTTTCCAATCTCAAGGAAATATGAATATAACAGAAGGACTTGCAGGAACGGGAGAATCAAAAGGAGAAATAACAAATATAAAATTAATTGAATCTACTATTGATGAAGATAATAATTTTCATTCTAGCACTGTAGAAAACGGTAATTGTATAGAAATCCAAACAGGAGAAACATGGGCTTGGGACACTATGCCAACAGTAACATGTACAGATAACGAACTTAGGTGTAACCTTGATGGTACAAAAATTGAAAAATGTTTAAATAATGAATGGATTGAAGATATTACATGCGAAAGCTACAAAGAATGTAAGACAATAGAAAATACTCCTAGCTGTGAGCTAAAAAATAATGCTTGTATTCCTAACACTGAAAGTTGCGAAGAAAATAATATTGCTATATGTAATGAACAAGGCACAGAAAAAACAATAGTAGAGGCTTGTACTCTTCCTCAAGTATGCAATGAAGATAATGGTACATTTTCTTGTTTATCTAATAATAAAACTATTTTAGAAATTAGAAATTTAGAAGTAAATTTAAATGACGGTGAAGATGGTGCTATTTACACTACAACAGGTATAGTAACTGCAGTAACAGAGCATGGTTATTATATGCAAGATGCTACAGAAGCTGGTATTTATGTTTTTTTGGGATATAGCGAAACTCCAACGGAAGGCATAGGTGATGAAATAACGATAACTGCAACTGCAAGAAATTATCAAGGCTTATTAGAATTAGCTAATCCTTTACTCAGACAAACTTTAGGAACTACAGTTACTCCTAATTTTACAGATATAGATGCTTTAAATATAGAAAATTTAGAAGCACAAGAATCTATGTTGGTTAATATGTTAAATCCTCCTTTTGTTGTTATTTCAATTGATGACCATAACAATACTTTATTAAAAGATAGTAATGATAATGAATTTGTAATGAGAAATTCATTATTTGATTATGACACTCCCCTTATTGGTTTAAAATATAGTAAATTACAAGGAGTTTTGACTTACGAATATGACATATATAAATTATTACCAATAATGACATCTGATATAGAAATTGTTCCTGACACCGAAAATTGTACAATAAATGGTACAGAATGTGATGAAAATTTAACGAAAACAGTTTGTAACCAAACAACATTGAAGTGTGTTGTTCCTGTTGAAATAGATAATTGTTCTAATGATAATACAATTTGCCAAAACAATACAAACGGTAAAACCACTTGTATAGAAAATATTTGTACAGAAGTTTTAAATAAAACTATTTTAGATATAAGAACACTAGAAAAAGATTTAGAAAATAATATAGAAAGTGCTAATTATTATAAAACAACAGGAGTTATAACCGCTATAAAAACTAATGGGTTTTATATTCAAGATTCAACCGGAGCGGTTTATACTTATATGCATAATACTGAATTTACTCAAGAAGTAGGAAATAAAGTAGAAATTATAGCTAAAGTTAAAAATTATAGAGGATTATTAGAATTTATAAATCCAATAATTACAGATAATGGGGTAGATATATTACCTAATTTTACAGATATTGATGCATTAAATATAGAAAATGTAGAAATAATAGAAAATAATGAGTCTATGCTAGTTAATTTTTTAAATCCTCCTTTTATTGTAATTGCAATTGATAGTAATCATAATATTACTCTAAAAGATGCAAATGATAATCATTTTAAAATGAAAAGCTCTATTTACAGTTTTACTACTGAAATAAATACTGTTTATTCTTCACTTAAAGGAATTTTAAATTATGAATACAATGAATACAGACTACTTCCTAGAGAAGCTAGTGATATACAAGAAAGGGTTGAAATAGAAGATTGTACAATAAATGGAAATGAATGTTCAGTAAACATTATTAATACCGTTTGTAATGAAACAGCCTTAAAATGTATTCAGCCTATTGAAATAAATGATTGTACTCAAAATAGTAACTGTGAAAATAACACTAATGGCAAAACAGTATGTATTACCAATCTTTGTTCTGATCCAATTGAAATTGATGATTGTACTAATGATTTAACAGCATGTGATAATAATACTAATGGAAAAACAGTTTGTATAAACAATATTTGTTCAGAAACAGTTGATTGTACCATTAATGGAAATGAATGTGATAATAATTTAATAAATATAATTTGTAATGAAACTACATTACAATGCGAAGCTCTACCAGCTCAACCTTTAAACGGTGATTTTGAAAATTGGATAGATGAGACCAATGCAGAAAATTGGACTTATAATGAAACAGGTTTTAGCCTTCAAAAAGAAATCACAAACATTCATACAGGTTCATTTAGTGCAAAAATTAGTAGGTTATTAGAAGCTTATACAGATAACGAAAAAGCACAAATGGACAGTAATTTTATTCCTATTCAAGAAAATAAAACTTATAAAATAAGTGCATATTTTCTTGATAATACTGATAATGTAAGAGGAAGAATCTCTTATGCTTGGTTTGATACGAATAACAACAGAATTGGTATTCCTAGTTACAGTAATTTTACTATAGACGATGCTGATTGGCAGGAATTAATATTCAATACAGAAAACGCCCCTGAAAATGCAGTAAATTTAAAAATATTTATCAGAGTTTACAAACAAAATGCAGATACAGGAAGTATTTATCTTGATGATGTAACTATTACAGAAAAATAAATAAATTAAACCGTCCTATCGAATAGAATAAACCACAACTTGACTTTTTAAAATATTGATAGTATTAATTAAATATATCAGTGAGGTATTATGAAATTTTTATTATTATTAATAGTTGTGAGTGTCTTTTTAACTAGTTGTGAGTTTTTTGAAACGAAAGAGGACTGTAACCCCATTTGTAAAACATGGGAATCATGTAATGATGAAGGACATTGCGTTTTAAAAGATATTGCTTGTACAGAAGCCAAAGATTGCCCTGAAGCGATGCCTGTTTGTGATATATTAAATCATCTTTGTATAGAAGATGATAATACTGAATGTTATGCTAATGATGAATGCTTAGATTTAGAAAAACCAATTTGTGATAAAGGTATCTGTATTAAAAAACCAGATGAATGCACAACAAATACAGATTGCACGAATTCTAAAAAACCAATTTGTGATAATGGGCAATGTGTAGAAGAAGCTTGTATTCCAAATTGTGATAACAGAGAATGTGGAGACAATGGATGTGATGGCGTTTGTGGAACCTGTGGGGCAAATCAAGCTTGTAACTCACATCATCAATGTGTTAATAATTGTACTCCTAAAACATGTACTGAATTAAGTGCTGATTGTGGTTCTATAGATAATGGCTGTGGTACTAGTATTGATTGTGGTGATTGTTTAGCAACTCAAAGCTGTAATAGTAATCAATGTGTTGATAATTGTACTCCTAAAACATGTACTGAATTAAGTGCTGATTGTGGTTCTATAGATAATGGCTGTGGTACTAGTATTGATTGTGGTGATTGTTTAGCAACTCAAAGCTGTGATAGTAATCAATGTATCGATAACCCCAATAATTCATTTAATGGTAGCTTTGAAAATTGGACAGATACAAACCTTGATGATTGGATAATATTTTCTCAATTGATTCTAGAAAAAGAAGAAAGCAATATTTACGATTTAGCGACTTCGGTAAAATTAACAAGAGATGCAAATGCAAACGACAATGCTTTAACAGCCTTAGAAAGTATAGCTATTCCTGTTACAGAAGGAAAAATTTACACTTTGTCCTCTTATGTTCTTGATAATGTAAACACAGTGAGAATTAGAATAAATTACATGTGGCTAGATACAAATGGAGATAAAATAGGTACTTCTGTTTATGGTGGATATTCATCTGATAGTCCTAATTGGGAAAATCTAACTAAAGAAACTAATGCTGCTCCAGTTGGTGCAGTTTCTATAAAAATATTTTTTAGAGTTTATAATGATGGAGCAGGCGGTAATACTGGTTCTGTTTATCTTGATGATGTAACTATTACTGAAAATTAGATTTACTTTGCCCCTTCAACTACATAAAATGTATTTTACGGGGATTTTTAAGCTAAAATCTTAAAAATTATTCTAAAAACTTAGGTTTAATTATCAAAAGTATTGCAGGAAGAAGAGTAAAAGATGCAATCAAAGATGTTAATATAGATAACATTATCAAAAAAACAAAGAATCTTATGGAAATAAATGAAAAGAATACCGAAAATAAAAATACCCTTTCTACTGTTCCAATAATTCTCAATAAGTTTTTTCTTTAGTAAAATTAATATATTAAAGAGACAAAAAATAGATAACTCATGCCCATAAAAACAATAATCCTTTGATATTCCTAGAAAAAACACTTTTTTATTGAGAGTTACTAAAGTGATACTTATATATTTGACTAAAAGTATTAATCTATGGTAGTTTATTTTGTTATTATCTTATTTTAAAGAACTTAACAAAGTAAATATAAATAAAATGGTAAGTTATTATAAAGGAAAATATGAGTAGCTTTTTTACAAATAGAGATGGAAATACATTATTAACTAGGTTCAATACAATTTTAAGAGATGATAGAGTTAAAGAACTTGAAATGATTGTTGGTTTTTTAAGATTATCTGGATTATACGAAATAGATGATAGTATTAAAAATTTAGAAAAAGTTAGAATAATAGTTGGAATTAACCTAGATAAACCGGTTTTTGAAGTTTTAAAAGATAAATCATTAGGATATGAAAGCAATAAAAAAGTTTTAGAAAACTTTAAAGCTGAAGAATTAAATGACTTAAATTCACTTCCTTACAATAAAAAAATTGAAAGAGGAATTCAATTATTAAAAAACTTACTCTCCGAAGAGAAACTTGAATTAAGAATACATAAAACTAAAAAACTACATGCTAAAGTATATATCTTTTTAGAAACTCCATTAAAAAATTATGATAATTCTATTGATTATCGTGGTTCTGTTATTACTGGTTCTTCAAATTTTTCAGTATCAGGATTAAAAAATAATGTTGAAATAAATGTAGAACTAAGAGATCAAAACTATATTAAAGAATCACATAATATCTTTGAAGAATTATGGATTGAGAGTATTAAAATCACAAGAGATGATATTGCAGATATAATGAAAAAATCTTATATTCCTCAATTAAGTCCATATCATTTATATATTAAATTTCTAATGGAATATTTTGGAGATAGAGTAAATTTACAATCAGAAGACTTACCACCTAATTTTAAAAGATTAACATACCAAACAGATGCCGTAAATCAAGCTTGGGATATATTACAAAAACATAATGGAGTTTTCTTATCTGATGTTGTAGGGCTTGGTAAAACAATTATAGCAGTAAGAATTATGCAAAAATTTATTGCGAATGTAAAAGAAGAATCCATTTTAATTATAACTCCTCCTGCAATCAAAGGTGCTTGGAAAAGAACAATCAATTTATTTAACATACACCGAAATCACAAAATCATGTCTTCGGCCACCATTGATAGAATTAAAGATGCCGAAAAATATGGTCTCATCATTGTTGATGAATCACATCAATTTAAAAATTTTAATACAGAAAGATTTAAATTACTAGAACAAATATCTAAAACACCAACTTATAAAAATAAGAAAAAAAAGATAATATTACTTTCTGCAACCCCTTTAAATAATAGACCTGAAGATTTAGCAAATCAAATATATTTATTTCAAGACAAAAGAGCAAGTACAATTCCCTCCTTTATTAACTTAGAAACATTTTTTGCAGATAAAGATAAAAAATATAAACAAGCAATGAAAGAAGAAGATGATTTCAAGGCAAAGTCAATACTTGATACTATATCTAATGAGATAAGAGAAAATATATTAAAACCTATTATGGTTAGACGAACTAGAAATAATATTAAAAATATAAAATCATACAGAGAAGATTTAGAAAAACAAGGAATATATTTTCCTGAAGTAAATGATGTAATGGAATTAACCTATAAACTAAATAATCACTTATTAAATTTATTTAAAAAAACAATACTTACAATTGCTGATTATGAATTAAATAATAATGGAGATTTAATAGAAATACCAAAGGAGAGAAAAAAAGATAATGCTAAATCATTAAAGTATTATAGATATAGAGCTGTTGAAAATTTAACACCAGAAAAGCAAGAAGAGCTGAGAAAAAAACAAGGTGTTCAAGAAGGGTTTTATGAGAAAATTTCCGATTCATTATCTACTCTAATGAAAACTCTTTTAATAAAACGATTAGAATCATCATTTTCAGCATTTAAATCTTCTTTAAAAAGAATGTATGAACATTTAGGTGAATTTATTAAGATGTTTGAAGAAAATAGAGTTATCATTGCTCCAGATTTACATCCAATAGAATATTTAATTAAAGGTGAAAGCGAAAAATTATTAAAAAAACTTGAAGAAAACCCAGAAAAAGGAAATGTTTTTGAAAGTAAAGATTTTGTACCTGAATATATAGAAAATCTAAAAGAAGATTATGATAAACTTAAAGGTTTATGGAATTATTGGAAAGATGTTGAAGAAGATCCTAAAATAGATAGCTTTAAAGAATTATTAGATAATGATTTGAAAAGATATAAAAAGATTGTTGTATTTACAGAATCAACAGTAACTGCAAAATATTTGACTGAAAAGATAAATAGAGATGATATTTTGTTAGTTTCTTCAGAAAACAGAGAAGAAGTTGAAATTGATATTTTAGAAAATTTTGATGCTAATTATTTAGAAAACGAACAAAAAGATAAATATAGAATAATCATCACAACAGAAACCTTAGCCGAAGGGGTAAATTTACATAGAGCAAATGTTATTGTAAATTATGATATTCCTTGGAACTCTACAAGGTTAATACAAAGAATAGGTAGAATTAATAGAATAGGTTCACCTCATAAAGAAATTTTTATTTATAATTATATTCCAACTGATGAAGCAGAGAATGAAATTAAATTAGCAGATAAAGCATTCAAAAAAATACAAACTTTTCATAATACTTTAGGTAGTGATAATCAAATATTTTCAACTAAAGAAGAAATGAAGGATGTTGAAATATTTGAAAATATAGAAGATGATGGAGATGATGAACTTTACTTTTTAGAAGAATTAAGAAACGTTAAAGAAAATAACAGGGCTTTATTTAATGAACTTATGAATAAACCCAATAAACTAAGATGTATTAGAGATGGTGAAATGAAAAGCCTTATTTATATGAAAAATGGAGATTTTCAAAAGTTTTACCAAATAAAAAAGTCTAATTTAGAATCTATCTCATTTACAAAAATGGCTTTTAAATTAAAAGCTAATAAAGATGAAAAAAATATATATGAAATACCTGACTTTCATTTTGATGATGTTAATTTAGCAAAAACTGAATTTAACAAAGAATTAATTCAATTAAAACAAGATTTAAGTGATAAAAAAAGTAAAACTGTAAAAAATAAAAATGATGGAAAAGCTATTAAAAGATTAAAGGTATTAAGAAAAGATAAGTCTAATTTTACAGAATATGAAGGTGAGTTATTTAAAAAAATCACTAAAATAATAAAAAAAGGTGTGTTTAAAAACTTAAGCAAAGAAATTATTGATGCTACAAAATTACTAAAAGACAAAAATAGTAAACTATCAACCAAAGAAATAGATGAATTATCAAGAAATATTGAAATTATATCAAATAAATATAAAATAATTGAAAATAGTAGAATAAAACAAGAAGATTTTGATATAAACATAGAAACTATTGTTTCTGAGAGTTTTGAGTAAAAAAGAGGAAAAATGGATATATTTAAAAATGCTTATAATAGAAAAAATTTTAGAAATTTAATAAATAATATTTTTCAAAAAAGTGATATTTTTTTAAATATCCCTGAAAATCAAGATGTTTTAGATGACAAAATAGAATCTGGATGTTTACTTGGAGAATTAGAGTTAGATGGTAAAGATTTTGCCATTTTTGAGTATAGAGTTAAAGATGAACTTGATTTAGAGAAAAATAAAGTAGGATTAAGTAAAAGGTTAATAAAAAATGGTAAAGACTACCTATTTGATGCTTTTTTAGGGGTTTATTATAATGAAAAAACTAATATTTGGAGATTGTCACTAGTAAATATTGAGTATACAGAAAATAAAGAAAAAACAACATCTTTAAAGAGATACACTTATTTACTTGGTAAAGATATTCCTGTCAACACAGCTATCAAACAGATAAAAAATGAATTGATTGATAAAAAAGTTAATAGTATTGATGATTTATTAAAAGCATTTTCAGTTGAACCTGTTACAAAGGAGTTTTTTGAGAGGTATAAGAAGATTTTTGAAGAATTTAATAAGCATTCATATAAAAATCATATTAATTTTGATTTATTTAGAGATGGTGATACAAATACGAGAGAAAAGAAAATCAGAGATTTTAATAAAAAATTACTTGGAAGGCTTGTTTTTTTGATGTTTTTACAAAAAAAAGGTTGGTTAAATTCTTCAAGCCTTGATTATAAAGATGGAGATAAGAATTTTTTATCAAATTTTTATAGAAAAGCAATTAAAGAAGATAAATTATTTTATAATGAGTATTTAGAGCCATTGTTTTATGATACTTTAAATAAAAGAAGAGAAAATGATATATTTTCTATAACGGGTAAAAAGGTTCCTTTTTTAAATGGTGGTTTATTTGAAAAGGAGGTTAATGAAGCTCATCTTTCTTATCCAAATGAATTATTTGATTTATTATTCAATAATGAAAATGGTTTATTTAATCAATACAACTTTACAATAATAGAAAATGACAGTACAGACCAAGAAGTTGCTGTTGACCCTGAAATGCTTGGACATATTTTTGAAAACTTACTAGAAGATAATAAAGATAAAGGGGCTTTTTATACTCCAAAAGAAATTGTTGATTATATGAGTAAATCTTCATTGTTAGAGTATTTAAAGACAGGTTTTGAAGAAAATAAAGAGAATTTAGAAGAAAATGAAAAAGATATTTTAAGAGAATTAGTTTTCTCTCCAGAAATCGCAGATTTCAGAGTCCATTTTATAGAAAATAATAGAGATTTACTTAATATGTTGCTTGATAATGTAAAAATATTAGACCCTGCTATAGGAAGTGGGGCTTTCCCTATGGGAATGTTGCAAGCAATTATTAGAGTAAAAGAAGTTTTAAATCATGATTTAAATAGAGGTGAAGCTAAAAGAAATATTATAGAAAATTCAATTTATGGTGTTGATATTGAAAGTGGTGCTGTTGATATTGCTAGACTTAGGTTTTGGCTGTCACTTGTGGTTGATGAAAATAAACCAAGTCCATTACCAAATTTGGATTTTAAGATTGTTGTAGGTAATAGTTTAGTATCTGTTTTAAAAATAGGAAAACTAGAAGAAGTTATAGATTTATCTGCTTTAAGAAATAATAATGTAAAACTTGATAGTTCAATGTTAAAAAAATTACTAGATGCTAAAAATGATTTTTATGAAGGAATTGGAGATAAAAAAGTATTAAAAGAAAAGATTAAAGATTATGAAAGAGATATTTTAAAGGTTATATTTAAGTATAAAATCATGGAATTACAATCCAAAGATAAAAAACATTGTACCAAGAACTTTTCAGGAAAAGTTAAGAATCATAAAAAATGTGAAGAATATAAAACTAAATTAGCAGGATTAAATAAAACTTTAGATGATATTAAAACAAAAGATTATAGTATTTTTGATTATTATTTAAATTTTAATGAAGTTTTTCAAGAAAATAATGGGTTTGATATTGTAATTGGTAATCCTCCATACATTAAAGAAGCAACAAATAGAGCTGCTTTTGATGGTTTTAGAGAAACAAGTCCATACTACATAGGTAAGATGGACTTGTGGTATGGCTTTACTTGTATAGGAATGGATTTACTAAAGGATAATGGAGTACTCTCTTTTATCGCTACAAATAATTGGATTACAAGTTATGGTGCTAAAAAATTAAGAAACAAGGTTTTAATTGATGGTAAGATTTTAGAATTTATAGATTTTGGAGATTTCAAAGTATTTGAAACAGCTAGCATACAAACAATGATTGTAAGTATCATGAAAACAAGTAATAACAATAAATATTTAACTCAATATTCAAAAATTATTAATAAGAAAATAGAAAAAAAGAAAATAATTAATTTTTTAAATAAAGAAAATCTTAATGATTTTAATATTTTTACAGCTGAGATAGTAAGAAAAGACTTAAAAAATAAAAATATTGTTTTTTTAGAAAAAATGATATCTAATATTTTAACAAAAATAAGGTTTAATAAAAATTTTAACTTAGATGAAAAATTGGAAATTGCATCAGGAATAGATATTTTACAAGACTTTGTAAATAAGAGTTCTAAAAAAAAATTAAATAAAGACAATATTCTAATTGGAGATGGCATTTTTACAATATCTGATAAGGAAAAAAATGATTTAAATTTTAATGATATTGAATTGAAAATAATTAAACCTTTATATACAACTAATGAAGTAGATAAATATTATGCTAATGCTAGTAATAATTTTTGGGTGATTTATACAAGTAGTAAATTTAAGAATATAAATGAAATAAAACCATATCCAAGTATTAAAAAACATTTAGATAAATTTCAAGAAATAATAACTTCTGTTAATAAACCTTATGGATTACATCGTGCAAGAAATGAGTTTTTTTTTAAAGGAGAAAAAATATTAGCAATAAGGAAATCAACAAAATATCCAAGATTTTCATATATAAATTTTGATTCATATATCAATAGAACATTTATTATCATAAAATCAAATAGGATTAATCTAAAATATCTAACAGCACTATTAAATTCTAAATTAATTGCCTTTTGGTTAAGGTATAAAGGAAAAATGCAAGGTGATAATTATCAACTTGATAAAGAACCATTATTAAATATTCCAATAAAAAAAACACCTACAATACCCCCTTTTGAAAACCTTGTTAATAAAATAATGGCCCTAAAAAAAGAAGAAAAAGACACCCAAGTTTTAGAAGATAAAATTGATTTAATGGTTTATAAGCTTTATGACTTAAATTATGATGAAATTAAAATAATAGATGCTGACTTTGATGTAGTTTTAAATCAATTTGGAATTAATAAAGTTAAATATGAGAGTATGAGTATTGAAGAGTTGGAAAAGACATGAATAATAACACATGCTTTGATAATTTAAATGAAATTTTCTCTACTTGCACATTTAAATAAAACAAGTTATACTCCTATCAGGAGGCTTAAATGGTAAAAAATAAGGATAAAAATAAAATAGAAAACCGTTATGATAAAATATTAAAAGAGCTTTTAGATAATAAAATATTAATGAAACAATTAATTACAGGATTCATTAATGAATCTTGGGTTAAAAGTATAGATTTTAGAACATTAAAAAAAGAAAAGACAGATTTTTTATCAGAAGATTTAAAAGAATTTAGAAAAGATTTACTTTGGAGTGTTAAACTCAAAGGTAATAAAATTTATTTTTATATTCACATAGAATTTCAATCAATACCCGATAGAAAGATGCCTTTTAGATTTTTAATTTATGATAGTTTATTACATATTGATATATTAAAAAATAGAAATAAAAATGACAAGGATAAAAAATTACCATTTATTTTCCCTATATTATTTTATATCGGAGAGAATAAGTGGAAGTTTGAATTTGATTTAACTAAACTAATAGAACAACCATTTGATAATGCAATAAAGTATATACCTAAATTTAATATTTATAAAATAATGTTAAACGAAAAGAGTTTAAAAGACTTAAAAACAATAGATAATTTATTGAGTAATATTTTAGCAACTGATAATAAGGAAATAAATCAAAAAGATTTAGATGAAATAATATTAAAAATAAAGCAAATATTATCAGGTTATGACAAAGAAAAGGAATTAATAATGCTTGATAAAATCAATAAATTTGTTAAATTAATATCAAGTGATAGAATAAATATTAAAGAAGCTCTAAAAACTTTAAATCAGGAGGATAAAATGGGTGGAATGATGAAACTACTTAACGAAATTGAAGAAAGAGGAGAAAAAAAAGGTATAGAAAAAGGCATAGAAAAAAAAGCAATAGAAACAGCTATTGAAATGTTAAAATTAGCTTCAGAAC
>JAMOQH010000053.1 GCA_027064085.1 bacterium
CTTGTCTTTATTATTCACAGGATGAGTCAACGACTCCTCCTTACTGTGCATAGTAGCTAGTTTTTGATTTACATTACTATTTTTATTGAGGGTAAAAACGAATAAAATAATATTAAAAACTAGAAGTACACCTATTCCATAAAGGAAATGGCTTCTTTTACTAAAAAGCCCCTTCTTCTTTTCTTTTCTTTCTATCATTCTATAATCAGAACGACTATGAACATCAGGAAGAATACTTTGAATATAATTTACATATCCAGGTTGTAACATTTCAGTTGCATATCTACTAAAAACTAATTGTGTACTTATTTTCTCTTTTAAATTTAATAAATCTTTTTTTACTAATCCTGCAGATAAATATCTTTTATCTCTATCAACTTTTAATAATTTATATACTATTTTTTCTACTTCAGAAGATAAATCATCACGGAAATCTGAGATAGGAGCATATTGTTCATTCATAATATTTTGTTGTGTTTGATAAACATTCCCCTCTCTAAAAGGATGTTTATTAGTTAATAATTCATAAAACATTACGCCTAATGAAAATAAATCAACCCTATTATCTAAATTTGGTAATAGTTTAATTTGTTCAGGACTCATATATGAAGGTTTTCCTTTTACTTCTCCAAAAGTAGTTAAATCCTTCTTGTCTTCAAATTTAGCAATACCAAAATCACTAATTTTCACTTCTCCATATATTGAGAGCAAAACATTTTTAGGTGTCAAATCTCTATGTATTATGCCTAAATGTTTACCCGTAACATCTCTTTTATTATGATAAAAATCCATTCCGGTTAAAAGATTATTAATTATAAAAAGCACATGTTCAATAGGTATAAATAAATCACCCTCTTTATTTACTGTCATTAAATCTCTTAGTGTACCACCGTTAACAAATTCCATCAATATATGCAACTCATTATTTTCTTCAAAAAAATCAAATACTTGTACCACATTAGAATGATTTAACTTAGCAGAAATAGAAGCTTCATCAACAAACATATCAAGATATCTGTTATTATCAAAATGTTCTTTAAGGATTTTTTTAACAACTACTTCTTTTTTAAAACCATAATTGCCATGCAAGTAGCCTCTATAGACAATCGCCATTCCACCTTGACCTATTTTTTCAACAACTTCTATTCTTTCTAACATTGCCATATTGTATCCGTGTTAAAAATTTAACATGTCATATCTTAAACATTATCTAAAATAAAAAATTAATTCCAAATAATGTTTTTATTTCAGTTAACATCCTTCCATTTAAACCACTACCAAATAATAGTGGCTCTATATCAAGCTGAAAAATAAAACCTAGATATTCTAATAACATATAATTGCCTCCAAATCCAATTCTAAATCCAAATATTGTTTCAGGGGTTACCATATAAGTAACTCCCGCTACTCCAAAAATTAAAAATTTATTTTTTAAATCTTTTTCAAATTTTAAAAAAATACCTGGAGTAAAAGACATCTTAGTCTCTAAATCTAAATCTAAACTAAAACCATATTGAAAACTTCTGTCCTCATCAATTATAAAATTATTATCTATCATAATATTAGTATAACTTCTTCTAAAACCAACTTCTTGATTCCAAGACATCGCGGTAAGCCCAGTCCCAATTTTTACTTGTGTATCAATATCAAGATATTGAGAAAAGATATTAATTGTTATCAAAAAAAATATTATTTTCATATTAAAACTCTAAAAACATGTCTATTTATTCATCGTCCAAAAACATAAATTCTACTTTCTTTTTTTATACTTTTTGAAAAACTTATCAACACCTTTTACAATAGATGTAGCAAGATGATTTTGATATTTATCATTTTTTAATTTTTTTAATTCTTCTTTGTTTGAAATAAAACCCAATTCAACTAGTACTGACGGCATTTTAGTGTCAAGTAACACATAAAACATTGCATTTTTTACACCTAAGCTCTTTATTTTTTTGTATTTTCTTCTTAAATTAAATGTCAAAGAAGCTTGTATAAAACTTGCCAAATCAATCGATTCTTTTGTATTTGCTTTTTTTAATAAATCAGCTAGTATAAATTGTAAATCCGTAATTTTCTTTTGATTTTCAGCATTCTCTACTGACTCTAATCGTTTGGAATAATTATCAGCAGCAATATTCAAGTAAAATGTTTCAATTCCATAAAATTTTTTATTGGGCAATGCATTAATGTGTAATGATATAAAGATATCTCCTTTATTATCATTAGCAACATCAGTCCTTTGATCAAGAGTTAAAAACTTGTCTGTTTCTCGGGTTAATATAACTTTATATTTTTTATTTTTTTTTAATTTTTTTGCTAACTTTAAAGCAACTTTAAGGGTAATATCCTTTTCATAAGTTTTTTTATCCTTAGATTGAGCGCCTGGATCTTTTCCTCCATGTCCTGCATCTATAATTATTATGTATTTTTTTTCCTTTTCTCCTGTTTTAAAAGGATAAACCATCTGCTTATCCTTACCATTAGTTTTATCAGAAGATTTATTTATCTCTTTTTTATTTGTGATATTTGGAACTAATACAATTTTGTTTCTATCAGCATTAGAAGTAATGATTTCTTTTGGAGTTATTTCATCTTTATGTTTTACATCATTTTTAAAAGAAATAACAACAGTCTTTCCTCTATCTAAAACTTCATATTTAACATTTCTTTTTAAATCAACAACAATTCTTGCAACATCTTTTTTATACTGGCCAAATCTAATTTTATCTATTATAAAGTTAACTTTTATAGGCTTTAAACGAAAAACAGATTCGTTTTTTAAATCAATAAAGACCTTTACAAGCTCTCCATCAACTTTTACTTCTCCAAGTTTTGCAGTTTCATTGTGTTTGGATTTAGATTTTATGATAATTCTGCTTTTATAAAATTCTATATCCACAATTCTATTTGATTTTCTTCTTAGCATTTTATCTTTTTTATTTTTTATCAAAATACTAGGAAAATTTTTCCTAATAAATCTCATAGTTTTTTTATAGTTGTCACAATTTTTATAATTTTCAATCAGAAACTTCGAATAATATTTTGATTTTTCATAATTTTTAGCTTTTCTAAAATAAAATTTATAAAGAAATACACAAGAATCATCTGCTAAAGAACTGTTTCTGTAATTTCTGCAAAGTTTCTCATAATTTTTCAGAGCTTTGTTTAAGTCGCTCTGTCGGTGAGAAACTTTATATATTTTATAGGACAGAGTTGCAACATTATAAAATGATTTCGCAGAGATATTATTTTTTCTGTAAGTATTTCCATGTTTTTCAAATTTTTTTATTAATTTTAACCAACTATCTCTTGTTCTTTCTTTTTCAAAAAAAACATGATACTCTTTAGATAGTTCATTATATTTTTTTACACCATCAGAAGCAGAAAAAGATGTAAAACTGAAGAGAACTAAGATAACAATATACAGTATTTTCAAAAAGCCTCCATAAACAATAGATAATATTAACATATTACTAAAGAATTATTCAATTTATTGTTTTTTTTATAAAATTATTGACTTTATCACTTTATTTTTTTATTATTAAGGTTGTTAACTTGTTTGAGGGATTAAATGGTAAAAGGTAAGCTTCCACTTGTAATAGGCGTAGTTCTTGGTATTATTGCAGCATCTATTGCTTATATTAGTGTAAAAAAAGAAAGAGAAAGAATTAAAAAGGGCTGGGAAATGGGTCAAATCCTTGTTGCAAGAACAGAAATCAAAGCAGGAACCAAATTATCTAGTGATATGCTTGGAGTAGGAGTCATGCCTCTTAGATATATTAGAGATGGTATGTTAAAGCCAACAAATAGAGGCTATATTATTGGACAACCTGTAACCACAGATATTCATGCAAATGATCCTATTTTTGATTATGACATAGAAGTTGTTAATGTTACTGAAGGCTTATCTAAAATGATTCAAAAAGGAGGACGAGCCGTTTCTTTAAGTATTGGTGGAGCAGCCGCTGTGGCTAACTGGGTAAGACCAAATGACCATGTTGATATAATAGGAGTATTTAAAGATCCTAATACTCGTCAACAAATGGCAATGACTTTATTAGAAGATGTTATTGTTATTGCTACAGGTGAATATACGGGCGAAAACTTTAAATCAGCGACTAAAGATAAAACAGGACAGGTTGATTATAATAATATAACCTTATATGTTTTACCCCAAGAAGCTGAAATTTTAATTTTAGCTCAAACATTAGGAACCTTGTATCTTTCTCTTAGGAATCCTGAGGATTTATCATCTTTGACACAAAAAGGAAGAGTTACTCTTGATACAATTTTTACTGGTGACAGAACGATGAAGTTAAAAGCACTTAGACGAAAAGTACTACAAACAAGACCTGAAATCATAAAAGGTGGTACTGGCCGTTAATATAAGGATTTAATTATGATATTCTATATAATCTTAATTTTTGCTACTTTTTTCGCAGTTATTCTGTTAACAAAGTCAGTATTTGATATTTTGGATAAAAGTTCTGAAGAATATAAGAAAAAATATGTATCTCAAGCTGTTGATGATTTTGAGAGTATGTTCATATATATTACTCCTAACCAATTATTCTTTTTAAATATTGCAATAACTGCAATTATACTTTTGCTTGCAATAATGACTTTTGACACTTGGACATTTAGAATAATTACAGCTACAATTGGTTTTTTCATACCAGGGCAAATTATAAAAATCATAAAAAAGAAGAGGCTTGAAAAGTTTAATAAACAACTAGTTGACGCCTTAATACAAATGGCAAATGCCTTTAAAGCAGGACTTAGTTTTTCACAAGCAATGCAAAATATTTCCGAAGAGGGTATTCCACCTCTTTCTTTAGAATTTGAATTAGCATTAAAAGAAATAAAACTTGGGGTTCCAATAGAGGAAGCTCTCGTAAATATGGCTAAAAGAGTTCATAGTGAAGATTTAGACTTAGTTGTAATTTCAACTAATATTGCGAGGCAAATGGGTGGTAACATGTCTGAAATGTATGACACTATTTCTGTAACAATTAGAGAGCGTTTTAGACTACAAGGCAAAATAGCATCTTTAGTTTCCCAAGGTAAACTTCAAGGGTTTGTAGTAGGGGCAATGCCATTATTACTTGGAATGGTTTTAAATAAAATGCGCCCTGACTTAATGGAACCAATGATGGAAAGTTGGTTTGGAGTTATTCTTGTTGTTCTTATTGTGATACTAGAATTTTTTGGGGCTTTAATGATCAAAAAGATCATCAGTATTGATGTTTAAAGGATAAATATATGGATAACTTACTACCGCTTTTATCTACTGCATTTGCTTTTTTAGCAGGATATTTTATATTTATGGGAATTTTTCCATCTCGTTTTTTAGAAGAAGCATCTTCTATGAAAGGTGAAAAAGATACCATGGTGAGCTTGATTAAAGAGCTTTTAATCAAGAAAATGAGTGTTAAGCTAAAAAAATACATGTCTGAGAAATTTGAATTATCTGTTAGAAAACAATTAATCATGGCAGGAGAACCTGAGGGACTAAAACCTGAAGATATTTTATCAATGATGGTGTTATCTGCTCTTTTAGGAATAGCCTTTCTCACTCTTATATTATTAATGTTAGGAAAATCCCTAACAATTGCTCCTTTCGGAGCAGTTGCATTTTTTCTAACTAGATTATGGTTAAGAGATCAGGTAAAAAAAAGACACTTTGAAATAACAAGAGCATTACCTTATGCAATTGATTTACTCACTTTATCAGTAGAAGCAGGTTTAGATTTTTCTGCAGCTGTTGGAATGGTTGTTGAAAAAGGACAACCAGGAGCACTTAGAGAAGAATTCTCTATCCTTTTAAGTGAAATGAAAATGGGAAAGACAAGATCTGTTGCATTAAGAAATTTAATGGAAAGAGTTGACCTATTAGCTTTATCATCTTTTATTAGATCTCTAATTCAGGCCGATAAAATGGGAACTAGTTTAGGTAAAATATTAAGGATTCAATCAACTCAAATGAGGATAGAAAGAACCCAAAGAGCGGAAAAGTTAGCAAATGAGGCTCCTGTAAAAATGCTCGGACCTCTTATTATGTGTATATTTCCTACAATTTTCATGGTTCTTTTTGGACCAATTGTTTATAAGTTTATTTCTTAATTAAGGAAAAGGAAAAATCTATGGGAAAACAAATAACTTTAAAGTTTCTAACCGGACCTATAAAGGGGCAAACATTTACATTTGATGAAGACCCCGAAATAATAATAGGTCGCATAGATGATTGTGATATTACATTAAAAGACCCTAAAATATCCTCTGAGCATTGTGGTATATTTTTTGAAGACGATGAATATTTTTTAGAAGATTTTGAAAGCACAAATGGAACATATGTAAATACTACTAAAGTTGACGAAGATGAATATGTTCTTGAGGGTGGAGAAACTCTTTTTTTAGGTTCTTCAAAAGTTTCTGTTAAAATCTCAGAATCTTCTGCTAAAATAGTTCCTGTTGTTGAAGATGATTTTAAAGAAAATAATGATGAATTTGATTTTGAGGAAGATACAAATATAAAAAAAATAAACCCTCATAAAGGATTTAAGAAGTTTTTTGATATTGATTATTATCTGGATTTAAAAGAAAAATTCCTCTCACTTGATAATACTAAAAAAGCCATAATTATCGTAATAATTTTATTTTCTATAATATTAATAGGAACAATGTTTTCTAAATTAACAAATAAAGACGGAAAAGGATTCTTCAAACGCTCTTGGAGTGACAATTCCGAAAAGGTGATGGAACTTAATGACGGCGTAATTAAAAAACTTATGGGATATATATCAATTAGAAATGGACGAACAGAAGATTTTTCTCACCCTAAAAAAATTAGATTTAAATTCAAAGTTTCTAATCAAGAAAAAATTATTGTTCATTATAAAGTAACAAAAATTGAATATTTAGATGAAGTGGTTATAAAATTAAATGGAGTAAAAATCGCTAATGCACCCTTAACAAGTACTGAAGTAATGACAGTTAAACTAAATTTTCCTTTTGAAAATCTTAACTTTGATAAAGAAAATCTTTTAGAATTTATAAATACTAAAAATCTTGGTTCTCGAAAATATAAAAATTGGGGAATAATGATTTATCGAGTAGATAAAAGATTATTGCCCAAACCAGACTTTGATAAAGCAAAAGAAAATTACTTAAAAGCCGATAAGTTTTATGAACAAAAGAAAATTTCTCGAGGTAATAGATATAAAGCACTTACATATTATCAAGCAGCAATAGATTTCATGGAACTAATGAAAGAAAAACCTGATTTTTATTATGATGCTAGAGAAAAAATTAAAACAATTCAAAAGGATTTTAAAAAGATATATCAAGATAATAGATATGCTGCAATTAGAGCTTTTAAGTTTCGTAAATATAAAGAGGCGAAAGTTTATATAAATAATATCATTGAAGAAATTCCTGATGAAGATGACAGTAGGTATACAACAGCATTAAAAATGTTAAATGCAATACCATAATTTTTAAAAATTTTGAGGAGAGATATGTCACCATTTGATGATTCAGATAAGACTGTTGCTGATTTTGATTTAGATGCTTTTAACAAAGAAATGGAAGAAAAGCAAAAATCCAAAGATGGGAAGAAAAATTCTTCAACCCAAGATGTTAAAGAACTAGAAGAGTTTGAAGAACTAGAAGATTTTGAAGAACTAGAAGATTTTGAGGAGCTGGAAGATTTTGACAAAATAAATAATGATAATGATAATGATAAACTAGATTCTGGTTTTAATGATTATTCTCCTGATTTTACTGATGATTTAGATGATATTGATGATGATTTATTTAATGAAGACTCCATTATTTCTAGAGGTTTAGAAGATTTATCAGAAGATAACTCTAAAAAGAAATCTAAAAAAAGAAAACGAAGGGGAAAATCTAGTAATCCTGATAAAACTATGATAGCCTCAGTAGAAGAAATTGAAGAAGAAATTGAAGAAGAAGTTGAAGAAGAAGCTAGTTCCTCAGAGAAAACAGAAATTTTTTCATTAAGTGATTTTGAAGAAGAATCTAGTAGCATTATTGTAGAATTAGCTAGAATAAAAATTATTGAAGGAGCAGATCTAGAAGAATATTCAATAAAGCAAGAAAAGGTTGTCATTGGACGAACTGAAAATAATGACATAATAATTCCAAATAAAACGATTTCAAGAAATCATTGCGAGATATCTAAAACAGAAAATGGTTTTAAAATCAAAGATTTAAACAGTGGTAATGGCATAAAAGTAAATAATAAAAAACTTAGCTCTAAGATATTAAAATCAGGTGATATTATACTAATAGGTAAGGTAAAACTTCAATTTATTGACCTATCAGTTGAACATGGAGGAGCATCAGAATCAACTGGTTCTGTTATTTTAAAGAAAAGAAAACCTCCTAAAAAGAAAGTAATTATTATCGCATCTGTAGCTGTAGTTTTTATATTAATACTATTGATTGTTTTTGCTCAAATTAGTAAGAAAAAAAGATTAAAACAAGAAAAAATAGCTAAAATTCAAGCTGAAAATCAAAAAAGAAAAGCATTAAAAAAGAAAATATCGTTATTTTACTCAAGAGGTATTGAAGCTTATAAAAATAAAGAATGGAATTCTGCAATCACATATTTTGATAGAGTCTTAAAAATAAGGCCAGATTACAGTAAGGCAAAAAGTTATAAGAAATTCGCAATATCAGAAAAAACTAATAAAAAACTACTTAAAGATTCTGAAGACTTATTATTAAAAGATGATTATCAAGGTGCATTATTTAAGTTAAAAAAAGTTCAAAATACTTCTTCATATTATGCAGAAGCACAAGATAGATTTAAAATTGCAGCTAAAAAATATAAGAAATACAGATATGGATTAGCAAAAAAAGCAGCTGATGATGAAGATTATGAAAAATCATTAGATTTTTTAACATCTCTTCTTGAAAGATATCCAGAGTACGACGATGCACTAAAGCTAAAAGAAATTGTTGACGAAAAGCTACTTTTAGCAAAGAAAAAGGATGAACCCAAAAAGGTTAAAATCAATTTAAAGTTTGATGAAAGTAAATATGTAAAAAAGAAGAAGAAACCTAATAAATATGCTAAGGGATTAGTTTTATATGGTAACAAACAATTTGATGCAGCAATTAAATATTATCAAAAATTATCAGCAAAAAATGCTGCTAAATATGCAAAAAATGTTCAAAATTTTAAATTAGTATACTCTAAAGGTATAAAATATTTAAAACTAAAAAATCCATCAAAAGGGATTAAACTTTTTAATAAAGCAATCTCTATAGATGGTAAGCTAGGTAAAAAACTTGCAAAAGATATAAAAGCTAAATTATCTATTTTATATGCAATAAAAGCTAAAATTTATTTTGGAAGTAAAGATTACAGAAAAGCCTATAAATCAGCGAAAAAAGCAACTATTTTAGGACACTCCTCTGAAGCCAATAAAGTACTTGCTAAATTAGAAAAGAGAGCAAGAGACTTATACCTTTCCGCATATCAACAAGAGAGAAGAAGCCCCGAATCAGCTAAAAGAGATTATAAATTAATAATGTCTATTCTTTCGCCAGGTAGTAAAATATATCAGAAAGCCAAAAAAAGATTTGGTAAACTAAAGAATTAATATTTAATTTTTATTATAACTTTTATATCTTTCTGAATTAAATCTCATTAAAAACAAATGCTTATTTACCTCTCCATACTTATTAAATTTAATTTCACCACTAATTGACTTAAAGTTTTTAATTAACAACTCATCTATTAATTTATTTCTTAGATTATCTCCTTCTAGTTTTTGGCTACTAATTAATTTGTTTAATATGTCAAACAATTCATAACCATATAATGAGTGCATAGAAGGCTTTCTGTTATAATTTCTAATATATAATGATGTAAACTTAGAAATATTTTTATTATCGATTCTTGTATTATAAGTTGTAGGAAAGATAGCTCCTTGAATATATTTACCAGCACCTTCTGCAATAGAATCATTAGCCCATGTTTGAGTTCCTAATAATTGTACAAATTTTAATTTATATTTTTTATCCTTAGATTTTTGAGTAGCTAAAAATTTTTGCCAATGATTATTCGTTTTAAAGTTTAAATCATATAGTGCTAAATATGGAAGTAATATTGTCGTTGATTCGGAACCATCAGGAATAAAAATAGCATCAAAATCAATTTTAGGTTCTAAATCTTTTTTTAATGTTTCCAATGCTTTTTTTAGTGAATATCCACTTTTAATCTTTTTTAATTTTCTTTTTTTATTTATATAATCAGATCTTGCACTCAAATAGTAACGACCAACTAATTTTTTAGCAGGAGCAATATAATCCGCTTCTTTTACAGGAGAATAAGACCTCACTGCAGTAATCTTTCCTCCATTTTCTTCAATTGATTTCCAGAAAGCTATCATATTTTGGTTTCCATATTTTGAATCTGGATAAAATATAGCAAATTTTTTCAATTTTAGAACATCAATAGCATATTTTGCCATAAATGATGCGGAAAAATCAATGTTTACAAAGTAACTAAAACTATATCTGTTATTTTTTACTAACTCATCATTTTTAGAGATTGATATAAAAGGAACTCGGTATTTTTCTGAAATCATGGAAACTAATTTAGAGTTTGATGATTTTATTGTTCCAATAACTATAAATACATTATCATCAAAAATTAATTCTTCAGCTGCTTTTTTTGTTGATTCTAAACTAAGGTCTGTTTCTTTTATTATTATTTTTAAGTTACTTTTGTATCTCTTTTGTGCAAGTTTAATACCATTCTCTATATCCATTGCGAGTTTTTTATATCTGCTATTTTTAGGAACAATAAGACCTATTTTTGTCACATCATATGGAGTATTATATCTTTTATTTATTTCTTTAATATTTTCTGGAATATTATTTAAATTTTTTAACAATGGTAAAATAGCTTTTAATTCATCATACTTGTTTATATGGTCTAAAATTTCTATTGTTTTATAAAACTTATCTGTTAAATCCTCTGTAATAGACTCTATCTTAGTAAAAGTATTTGCAAAAAAAAGAACATTTTGATAAGTTAATTCTTGAGACAAATCAAAATCCTCATCAATATTTTTTGTTTCTGTTGTATTATTATCAGAATCAATTGGTTTTATATCATGATTATCTTTATTATTTTTATTATTTTCTCCATTTGTATGGGCATAATTTTTTTGCCCATTACCATTATTTTCATCAGGAGTTTTATTAACTTCTTTTTTTAAGTTATTTTTATCATCTTTATTCTCAACTAGGTCTTTATGCTCTTTGTTATCTTTTTTTGTCGTTTTGTCTACACAAGATGATAACATAAAAAACATAATACTAAATATTATAATTATAAATAGTCTCATTTTATCTCCATTAATTTATTATACTCTAATTTACTCAATACTTTATATTCACCTTCTTTTAAATTTCCAAGTTTTATACCTGCAATTTCTACTCTTTTAAGCTTTATAACATTAGCACCAAAAAATTTAAACATTTTTTTTATCTGCCTATTCATTCCCTCATGAATAGTAACTTTATAAGTAAATAATTTACCATATTTCTTTAAAAACACAATATCAGAGTTAGAAGTTCTTTTATTTTCTATCTTTATTCCCTTTTTAAATAGTGTTATCTCTCTAGAAACTAAAGATTTATCAATTGTTGCAATATAAACTTTATTTTTATTTTTTGATGGATGCATCAATTTATTTGAAAATTCTCCATCATTTGTTATAAACAACAATCCTGTTGTATCATAATCAAGTCTTCCAACCGGAAATAATCTAGTATTTTCATTTTTAAAAAAATCTATTACAGTTTTTCTATTTTGAGGGTCTTTTACTGTAGTTACAACATTTAATGGCTTATTAAATATAAAATATTTATACCTTTGTAACTCAAGCACTTTATTTTTATAAACAACAATATCTTTATTTGTATCAATTTTTATTCCAGGATTTTTTACAACTAAATTATTAACAATAATCTTTCCATTAAATATTAACTCATCAGCTTTTCTTCTAGAACTAACTCCTGATTTGGCAATATATAAATTTAACCTCATTGATATCACTTCCTTATAAAACTTTTTGTAACTCTGATTTTCTTTTCTCCACTATTAACTATTTCAAATTTTAACTTTTGTGTTATTCTATCAATAATTCCTTTTATTCCTCTTGCTCCTAATTCTAACTTATAAGCTAAAGACGCAATCTCATCTAAAGCCCCATCAGTAAAACTTATTTCAGAACTATGATATTCAAAAAACTTATTTAAAGAATTTATATATGGATTATCTGTATTTTTTAAAATATTAAATAAGTCGTTTTTAGTTAATTTATCTAAAACAGCTATAGACTGTATTCGCCCTACTAATTCGGGAATAATTCCATACTCTATAATATCAGAATGTAAAACAACATTATTTTTATTATTAGTAATTTTGTTATTTTTAAAACCCATTCCTTGTTTTTTATTTCTTCTTTTTATTACATCACTTATTTTAACAAAAGCACCTGAAAAAATAAATAGAATATTATCGGTTTTAATTTCAATTCTAGAAGCATCTCTATCTAAACCTGCTTTACAAATATGCTTTCCACCCTCAATTAACTTTAAAAATTCCTGTTGTAATTCTGCTCCACCAACAGAACTATGGCTATCATTATCAACCATTTTATCAAATTCATCTATTAATATTACTCCATTTTGGGCTTTTTCAAGATTTCTCTCTGCATTTATATATAACCTCGTCAAAATATCATCAAGCCTAGTACCCACATATCCAGCACTAACCATGTTCGCCGCATTTGCTGTAATAAAGGGTTTATCTATATATTTTGCAAGTAAAGATGCCATATATGTTTTACCACTTCCTGTTGGGCCAATTAAAAGAGCATTAGGTTTTAAATAATTATCATCTTCCTTTTTTAAGATAATATGCTCGTAGTATGCCAAAATTAATTTCTCTTTAGCATCTTCTTGGCCTACAACCTTTGAATCAAGATATTCCTTTAAAGCGTTAAGGCTGTATTTATCAGCAGGTTTTTGTGTGTTTAAATCAATTTTATTTTTTATTTTGCTGTATTTTTTAAGGTCTTCAAATAAATCATCAAACTGCCATTGCTTCATTGATGGAACATTTTCAAGTATTTTTAATTTTTGAGTATGGGAAAATCTGTCAGTTATCTCTAAAAGACTTAAAAAGCTTGCCTCATCTATTTTAAGATTATTTTTAGGCATTTTATATTTTTGTTCCATTTACAATCCATATTACTAAACTGTAGTATTATAACAAACTATCATTGATTTTAAAAGATTTTTTTTAATTGAAAATTATTAATGTGTTTTATTGGTAAATAAGTTTCAATGATATTTTTTGACAGAAAAGAATTATCAAATGGAGATTTGAAAAATGAAAGTTTAAAATTAAGGAGTAGGAATATCTCCTCCTCCTGTTCCTACACATTGGCCGTTAATACAAAACTGACCAGGAATACAATCATCATTTGATTCGCATGTATTTCCGCCATTATTGGCAATACACATTCCTGCCATACAAGTTTGTCCCATGTAACACTGATTGTCATCTTCACATCCCTGACATGCAGAGCGTCCAAAAAATGATTGACATTCCATTCCGTCTTTACAGTCGTCAGCATTATCACAGTGTCCATCTGTGTAGTAGCATTCACCACTCATAAAATCACATGATTTACCTTCTGCACACTGGTCATTTGAAAAACATCTTCCGCCATTATTATTACCATCAGTAGAACAATATTTTAAAAAGCCCATTAAGTCTTGACATGTTTGACCTTCGGGGCAATCTCTATCTGTTTCACAACCAGTACAATATCCCATCTGACAAGTTAATCCTGCACCACAGTCAGCATCATTAGTACAGCCACTTCCTCCATATTCACATTTATTTGTATCTGGATTACAATGTTGCCCCACTCCACAATCTGCATCACTATAACAAATATTTTCTTGAGGAACACATTTATGTGAATTTAAATCACAAATCAATCCAAAATCACATTCACCGTCATTATTACATTCAAATTGTTCTGGAATACATTTATGAATACTTGTATCGCAAATCATACCATAATCACAATCCCTATTATCATGGCATCCTTCTTGTCTTGGAACACATTTGTTAATTTCAGTATTACAGATAAATCCATCTTGACAATCTTCATTACTTCTACAACCTTCTGGTTTACGAACACATTTATGATATTGTAAATTACAAATAAAACCTTCTTCACAGTCGTTATCATTATTGCAATCTGTTGGTTTAGGTACACAAACATGTTTATTTAGATTACATATAAATCCTTCTGCACACTCATCGTTATTTCTACATTCAACAATTTCCTTACATTGATGAGTATAAATATCACAGTATTCATTTTCTTTACAATCTTGTTTTGAATTACAAGCTTCTTGCTTTTCTTTACAGTAGCCATCTTCAGCACAATATTGTCCATTAAGACATTCTGCATCTTTTTCACATTCTCTGTAATCTTTACATTCGCCTAAATTTCTGTCACAATATTGATTTTCTTCACATTTAATTGTGTCACATGGATTTGGTTGTACACATTTATTATCAGTTGGAAAACATTGAGTTAACCCTGTGTTATTACCATTGTTATCTTTTATTTCTTTACATTCAAAACCATTAGGACAGTTATGATTTTCATCACAAAATGAAGAACAAAACTTACCATTTTCTAATGTCATACATAAATCTATTCCACAATCACCATGATTTTCACATGTTTCACATAAGTGAGCTGTATATTTAATACACTTTTTATTAATTGGCTCACATATTTCGTCAGTTTCACAATTACAAACTTCTAATTTCTCACATTTATGAGTATTAGGATTACAAAATTCATCAATTTTACAATCATTCTGAGTTGTACACTCATTAGATACATTATTTTTTTCTTCTGTTTTTTGAGCTCTATCTAAACAACCTGTTGTAAAAAAAAGCATACTTAAAACAATTAAAATTAAATATTTCATACCATAACCTCCAAAACCCTTATAGATTATAGTTTCTAATTAAAAAAAAGTCAAAGAAAGTTTAAGAATTGACAAATATATAAAATAATAATAGAATATTATGTACTTTAGGAGGAAATATGAGATTAATTATCCTAGTTTCATTATCAATATTTACAATAATCTCTTGTGACAGTGGTCCTGTTGAACCCAATATTAGAATTGACTCTCAAGAGGATGCCTTTAAGCAAGAACAAAGATTAAAAAAAAGATTTGAAAGAATACATGCTCAAAGAAGAGAAATAACTAAGAAATCAGTTGAAGTTCAGGCAAAAAGAAGAAAATTTTTAATAGATACAAGTGACCTTGAAAATACAAAAGAACAAAAAATAGATTATTATCTTGGAAAAGCAAAAGCTGCACAGAAAGTTTTAAAAATGAATACTGCAATTGAATATGCGAATAAAGTTTTGGATTTAGACCCTAAAAATGTAGAAGCTAAAAAAATTCTTCAGTATTATAGAAAAATGATATCTATTAGCAACAGATATACCCCTTCTGCAAGTATGGATAGAAGAAATAAAAAAATGGCTAAAGAAGCTAAGGCCAATATACAAACTCAAAAAGGTAAAAATTTATATGAAAACTTTAAAAAAGATGTAAATAAAAAAGCACCTAAAGGCTTTAGATTTGAAGATGCCTTTAAAAAAAATACGAGAAAATAGTAATTCTGTAATTATAAAATCATACTTATTCTTTCTATAAATTCAATGAAATTA
>JAMOQH010000054.1 GCA_027064085.1 bacterium
TGCTTAAAAAACCAGTTCAGAACTGGTTTTTGTAAAGGTTTTATTTTATAATATTTTAAAAAAAGAAACTTTTTTTCTGACTTAACTCATGACTGAAGTCAAAAGTGTGCAGTCAGGTTTCATCAATTTTCATATCAGTTCCAAATAATTCTTCCATTTGCTTATTGTTATCAAAATTTACATAGCCGTCTTTTCATAAACAATTTCACCAAATTTTTTCATAAGCCAAGTTTTTCCAACTTGCCTTGCACCTTTAATAATTAATGGCTTTTTATTTTTATTTTTTTCCACTTATATAAATTATTCATAGCATTTCGATACATATTATCACCTCTCTATGTCCAATATATCTCGAAATCACATAATTTACAACGAATTTAATAATCGCTTTTACACTTTTACGAACGAAAAAATATAAAAATGCATTCAAATATTAATTTTAAATAAAAAAAGAGAATCTCTAATTAAGAAAATCCTCTATCTTATATATTATTTACTTTCAACCTGTGCATACAATATTGCTGTTATATTGAAAATTGTTTTTGTCACATTATGTTTATTTGTCATTTTTGTTTATATATTTTTTATATCATCTATAAAGTATTTTTTTCGGTTTTGAGATACCAAATATTCGGATAAAACACTTTAACTGTATTATTTGTTAATCTTGAATAAGTATACTCTACTCATCAAGCTTTTTGATAATAATTTCTTTTACTCTACCAACAGTACCATCTTTTAACATGACTTTGATGCCATGATGATGATTCGGTGATTTAGTAAGAAGCTTTTGAACTATTCCTTCTGTTAATTTTCCTGAACGTTGGTCTTGCTTTTGAACTACCATAACTTTACTTCCAACTTTTATATTCTCTCTTTTAGTTCCTGACATATACACCCTTTCGTATTAACAATATCTAAAACAACATATTTTCTTCATACACATCATATTGATTTCTGCCTTTACGTTTTGCATTATAAAGACCTAAATCAGCAATATATATCATATCTTTAACCTCTGATATCATATGATATTTTGTATTCATAACACCAACACTTAATGTAATTTGAATTTCCTTATCTTCATCTTCTATATATATTTTATTGTTTCTAACAGCGTTAATAATTTTTTCAGCCATTTTTTTTGCTTCAGAAAGATTTGTGAATTCCATTATAGCAACGAATTCATCACCACCATATCTTCCAAATACATACCTGTCTCCAATTATTTCTTTACAAAGTTCAACCGTTTTTTTAATTACTTTATCTCCAGCTAAATGACCATAAGTATCATTTACTTTTTTAAAATAGTCAATATCAAACATTAAACAAGAAACAGATTCCTTCTGTAGCTTATTATAAAATGCAATCTCTTCTAATTTTTCTTCAATTCCTTGACGGTTAAAAATTCCTGTTAAAAAATCTCTTTTCGCTTCACTATCTTTATCATAATACTTTCCCCAAAGCTGATCATAAAAAGATTCCAAAGCTTTTGATTGCTCTACAATTTTTTTATTACTTAATTCAAGCATTTTATTTTTCTCTTCTATTTCTTTATATCTTTTATGTCGTTCTTTAACTTGATGTTGAATTTCTAACGAAAGAGTTAGTTGATCCAATTCTTCCTCTTTTATTTTATGCATTAAATCAATATATAATTTTTGAGTAAATGCTAAATTTTTATAATCTTTATTTTCATTATATATTTGAATAACAGCTTCATAACTTTCTTGCAGTAAAACATTATCATTATATTCTTTTAAAAGGTTAATAGATTCATTAAAATATTCTAATGCTTTTCCCTTATTATTATTCTTATAAAAATAATTAGCATTTAAATTATAATAAAAAATTAAAATTCGTTTATTTCCTTTAAGTATTTTCATTTCTTTAATTTTATCAAGATAGTTTTTACTTTCTTCTAATTTACCTAAATAGATATATGTTTTAACTAAATTAATTAATCCACGAATAACTAATTCTTCATTATCTGGATTATAACGCATTGCTAAACTATATGATTTATCAGCATAGGTTAAAGCTTCTTCATACGCACATTCTAAATTTAAAACATGAGAATAGTTGCTATAAGCATTACTTAAAATAGTTTTATTATCTATTCGATTACATAAATTAATTAAACTTACTAAAGTTTCTTTACATTTATCATAATCTTCATTATATAAATGAAGAACAAAAATAAAATTATAGGAATTTAAGAAATCTTCATTAGTACCTTCTTTATCAATTAATTCTTTATGATGCATTAAATCATTAAACGCATTTTTAGTGTCACCTATGTTATAATATGAAACTCCTCTTTGAAAATAACTTTCAATTAATGCTCTATAATGATTATTTTTTTCACCAAATCTGATCATATCACCACATAATTCAATTATTTTTTCATAATCAGATTCATTTCTATATTGATCTATTTTATTTTTAAAGTCATTTTCATTAAAAATAATCACCATCTCCCTATCAATTTATATTACTCTAAAGTTTTGTAAAGTATGTAAAGTAATTGAAGAATGAAATCAAAAAAAATTTTTATACGTCAACCTTCGCATACACTGTATTGTATCTCAAAACCCGCTCTTTGAAAAGCTTTTTATCAAAAAAACACCTTAAGATGTATTCGTCAACTGAAAATTCACATTATTTTAATTGAATTTTGACATTTGCTAAATTTAGATTTTAGATAAAAATGAGAATTTGATTGTATAATCTAATCCTCGCTTATTTAACTTTTATATTGTTGTGATTTAATTACGTATCTTTTAAGCTGGATAATTATCTCTTATAAAAATCATAGATATACTTCTTCTTTTCAACTCTCTGGTTAATACTTTAAATTGTCCTCAACCAATATCAGCAACTATATTGCTAACTCTATAGTTAAATCCTAATTTCGAATCTTGATAATGCCTTGCTTTGTCTCAGGCTTGAGTAGCTCAAAATCTAGCTTTTTTTATTTTTTCTTCATCATTTAACACTAACATTCGCCACCTGAAGTAGTAATAATTTTATTTCCACTAAAACTATATATCCCATAATCAACAAAAGTTCCAGTGTGTTTTCCCTTTATGATAAGTCCCCAGGCTTTCTGCTGCACCTTCTATAATAGGAACATTATATCAATTCAATCCATATCAGCTATAATAAATGTAAGACTAAGCTAGCCTTTAGTTCTGAATATTTCTTAAAAGCTTCTTCTAATTCATCTGGATCCATATTCCAAGTTTTATAATCACTATCTATAAAAACAAGTTTTACACTTTGATGCATTATTGGATTTGCAGTAGCAGAAAATGTTAATGTTTGGCAAAATACTATACCACTCTTTCAAATCTGCAAGTCATTTTTAAAAACTATTAACATTAGGCCTAAACAGTACTATACAATTAGTATCAAAAACTTCTTTTACATATTCTTATTCATAGCCCTCATCACTCGTATGTTATGAAGCTAACTAAATCTTATTTGCTATTTTGGTCATCTCTTCTTTTATTTTTATCCTATTTTTCCGTTTTCTAACTCAAACTACTAAAAAGTCCTTTTATACCTTTAGGTTTTCTTTTAATGGTATATGGGATAATTGATTCATTATTAAGAATCTTTTTGCCATTGTTTATTAATAGATCATTGTATATATTTGTTGTTACTAGCTTCTTAATAATTTCAATTCCTTCATTGATTTGTAAATTAATTGAATTTTTATGATGTACATCTGTTCCTAGAACATGAATCATAGATGCTTTTAAAAGAGCTTCAGCCGCTTGTTTAGCTTCGGTTCCATAACGACCTATTAAAGATGAAATATTCATTTGAAGAAGTACATCACTATTAATTAATTTATCTAATGAGTGAATATCCTTTTGAACAAATCTATATCTTTCAGGATGAGCTAAAATTACATTATAGCCTTTAATATGTAGTTCAAATATTATATCCTCTAAATTATTTAATTCTTGAGATAATGGTAATTCAATTAATAAATATCCAGTACCTTCTATTGTATTTATTTTTTTATTTTCTAAATCTTCAAATATTGTTGAATCAACATATATTTCATGACCACTATAAATATTAATTCGAACATTTTCTTCTTTTAGTTTTTCTCTTAAAATATTTAATTTCTCATTAATAGTTTCAGGTGTACTAACCATAGCACCTTTCATATAGTGAGGTGTTGCTACCATATCTGTAATACCTTTTTCAGAAGCCTCTTTAATAATATCTATACTTTCTTCAATACTTTTAGAACCATCATCAACGTCATATATAATATGACTATGTAAGTCAACCATTATAACACCTACCCTTTTTCATGAGCATATTTATAATAACTTGAGTAATGATATTTATAATATCCACTATTTTTTTGTGGGATTTTTGTTAATACAACACCTAAAATATTTGCATTAACTCTACTTAGTTGCAATTTTGCATAGCTTGCTGCTTTTTTCTCTGTTTCTTCAACAGCAACAGTTAAAATAGTACCATCTGCTGAAGCAGCTAATAGTGCACTATCCGTTACAAACCCTACAGGTGGTGAATCTATAATAATGTAGTCATAATGCTCCTTTAAATTATCGAGTAAGCTCTTCATTTTAGTTGATCCAAGCATCTCTGAAGGATTCGGAGGTATAGGCCCTGAAGATAAAATCTCAAGTCCTTCAATTATTTGAGTGCAATCTTTAAGTATCTTTTCACCTATTAAAACAGTACTTAAACCCCATTGATTAGTTATTTCAAATTTTTTATGTAGCATCGGTCTTCTAAGATCTGCATCAAGAAGTAAAACTTTCTTTCCACTTTGAACAAAAGCAAAAGCTAAATTAATTGATGTTGTTGATTTTCCTTCTCCCGCACCACTAGAAGTAATAACAATAGTTTGTAATTTCTTATCTATTGATGAAAATTCAATATTTGTTCTTAAAGTTCTATACGCTTCAGCCACTGGTGATTTAGGATCTGAATTTATTAAAACGTTATTTTTCATTTCAACCCCTTTATTCATGCTCTGGAATCATACCTAATACAGGTAAATTTAATTGTCTTTCTATATCTTCCGGTGTTTTTATTGTATTATCAAACATTTCTAATAAAAATATAATAAATACTGCAATCATTATTGCTAAAACTCCTGCAATAGCAACATTTAATTTTTTATTTGGACTTACCGGATCAATTGGTATTTCTGCTTTATCTAATAATTGTACATTTTCAATAGACATAAGTTCTGCAACTTGTCTTGAAAAAACTTCTGCTAATGTATTTGCAATAATAGTTATTTTTTCAGGTGAAGTACCTTTAACAGTTATTTTAATAATCTCTGTATTATTAAATAATGAAATATCTACTGATTGATTAAGATTTTTCATTGAAATATCGAAAGCTAATTCTTCTTGTACTTCTTCTAATACTCTTCTAGAGGTAGCAATCTTTGCATAAGTTCCTATTAAAGCTTGATTTAATCTAACATCATTGTATTCAATACCTTTAACTTCACCATAATCTTCATATTTACCTAACATCAATGTTGAATAAGTACTATAACTTGGAGTAATAAAATAAAAACTTATAACACCACTAATAATTGTTGATAATACAAATAACGCAACAATTAACCATATTCTTTTCTTTATTATAAAATAGATATCTCTTAAATCTATTTCTTGTGTTTCATAACTCTCGTTCATCCTAACCTCCAATTAATGTTTCTTTTTTATGTATTTTATGATAGACTAATTAAAGACGTTCCATTCAAATATATTTGTTTTATAGTGTTTTTAGAAAGGGCTTTTATGAAAAATTCAATTAAATCAATAAAAAAAATTATTAAAGGAAAATCAACCAAATATACAAATGCTGACCATTTACTTACAAAAAAAGAAAAACAGCATTTAGTATTGTTATCAAGTATATTTTTAATCCCTATATTCATAGGATTAGGAGTTTATCTGTTAGGATAAACTCCTATTTTTTATTGTCTTAATTTTATTTTCTCTTGAGTCACAGATTCAACAAAACTCTTATTTACTATTTCATTTAATTGATAATTTGGTACTAATCCTTTAATAGCTTCTCTTAATAATTGTGAATCATTTCTTTTAATAATATCTTTTAAATTAAATAAAAACTTAACTAATAACTGATATTCTAGAGTTTCTGGTTTATCAATGTAAATTTTCTTATTATCTGTTGTTCCTAAAGAATCACCCATTAATAACTCTTCATATAATTTCTCTCCTGGTCTTAAGCCTATAATTTCAATATCTATATCTTCATTTGGTTTAAATCCTGATAAACGAATAAGATCTAATGCTAAATCATAAATTTTTACAGGTTTACCCATATCTAATACAAATATTTCTCCACCCATTGCATAAGCACCTGATTGTAAAACTAACTGTGATGCTTCTGGTATTGTCATAAAATATCTAATTACTTCTTTATGAGTTACTGTTACAGGACCACCTTTTTCTATTTGTTTTTTAAATAGTGGTACTACTGAACCATTAGAACCTAATACATTACCAAACCGAACTCCAGTAAATTTTGTTTTTGATTTTTCATTAATAGATTGAACAATCATTTCGCAAATTCTTTTAGAAGCTCCCATAACATTTGTTGGATTAACAGCTTTATCAGTAGAAATTAAAACAAAACGTTCAGTTCCAACTTTATCTGCTGCAGTAGCAACATTTAATGTCCCAAAGCAATTATTCAATATTGCTTCTCTTGGAGTAGTCTCCATTAAAGGTACATGTTTATGAGCAGCTGCATGGAAAACAGCTTGAGGTCTATATTTTTTAAATATATATTCAACATTTTCTTTATCTCTTACACTACCTATTAATGTAACAATATCAAATTCATCTTTATAATTATCTTTTAATTCATTTTGAATGTTATAAGCATTATTTTCATAAATATCAAAAATGATTAATTTTTTGGGTTTGAATCTTGCAATTTGTCTACAAAGTTCTGAACCAATAGATCCTCCACCACCAGTAACAAGAACAACTTTATCATTAAGATATGAACTAATACCACTGTTATCAAGTTTTACTGGATTTCTTCCAAGCAAATCTTCAATTTCAACATCTCTGATTTCATTCATAGATACTTGCCCATCAATAATTTCATGAATACCTGGTGCTGTTTTAACTTTACAATTACAACGAGAACATTCTTTCATAATCTCTTTTTTTTCTTCATTAGAAGCACTTGGAATAGCAATAATAATCTCATCAACTTTATATCTATTAACAACACTATAAATATCAAATTTATTCCCTAGAACTTTTGCTCCATTAATATAACTACCATTTTTGGAATCATCATCATCAATAAATCCTTTCAATAAACCATGAATTTGTGGTCTCTCATGCATTTCTTTAGCAATCATTCCTGCTGTTGATCCAGCACCAATAATTAGTACATTTTTATAATAATCTTGTTTTGTTAAGCTTCTTTTATTTTTTACTCTTCTAAATATACGATAACTAAAACGCGTAGTACTTATACCAGCCATCTCTATCATAAAAGTTATAATTAAACTCGCTAAAGAAATTACATTCCCTTGAATTAATAAATAAATTTCTCCAGCCATAGTCGCCAATACTACAGCAGACACTATTCGCATTAATTCTTCTATTGAGGCATAAGACCACATACTATCATATAGTGAGAAAAAATAATAAACTCCAATTTTAAGTCCTGTATAAATAATTGCATTACTTAAGTAAAATGATAATTGCATTCTCGGAATAACAAAGTCATGAGTCAAAGCCATAGCCATAATAATAGCTAAATTAACAATAATTATATCTAGAATAAACAAAGTTAATCTTTTTTTTTGTTTAGACATCTTACCCTCCTTTTCTGCGTATATTAAAAATATTTATTTTCACAACAATAAGGTTGCGTGTACATCGTTAATCATACACCCAAAACCCTTAATTTTCAAGTTATTTTGTATAATAAACATAACATTTACAAAGTAAGTATTATGTAACTAAAAAGTAATATTTTCTCATACACATCATATTGATTTCTACCTTTACGTTTTGCATTATAAAGACCTAAATCAGCAATATATATCATATCTTTAACCTCTGATATCATATGATATTTTGTATTCATAACACCAACACTTAATGTAATTTGAATTCCCTTATCTTCATCTTCTATATATATTTTATTGTTTCTAACAGCGTTAATAATTTTTTCAGCCATTTTTTTGCTTCACTATCTTTATCATAATACTTTCCCCAAAGCTGATCATAAAAAGATTCCAAAGCTTTTGATTGCTCTACAATTTTTTTATTACTTAATTCAAGCATTCTATTTTTCTCTTCTATTTCTTTATATCTTTTATGTCGTTCTTTAACTTGATGTTGAATTTCTAATGAAAGAGCTAGTTGATCTAATTCTTCTTCTTTTATTTTATGCATTAAATCATTAAACGCATTTTTAATGTCACCTATGTTATAATATGAAATTCCTCTTTAAAAATAACTTTCAATTAATGCTCTATAATGATTAATTTTTTTCACCAAATCTGATCATATCACCACATAATTCAATTATTTTTTCATAATCAGATTCATATCTATATTGATCTATTTTATTTTTAAAATCATTTGCATTAAAAATACTTATCATTCCCTAAATATTTAGAAATCATAAATATATCAATTCCAAAATAATACCTTGAAGTTTAATAACTTCAAGGTATTATATAATGTTATTCTAAAGTTTCTGCAGCAGCTTCAATAGCTCCAAAGCCCCAATTTTCTTCAGTTACATCAATAAATTTATTTTTAAGCACTGTATTAGTTTCTCTTCCAATAAATTGATTAATCATTATAGCAAATTCACTTCTAGTAGTTGGTTTATTTGGTCTAAATGTACCATCACCAAATCTAACACTAATTCCTGCATTATACATACGTCTAATATAATATCTAGCCCAATGATCAGAAATATCAAACATACCCACTTCAGTTATTGGTACCATTATACTATTAACAGTCCAATAATTTGATAGAATTGCTGCAACTTCACCATTAGTAACAGGTTTATTAGGTTTAAAAGTGCCATCTGGATAACCATTAATTAATTTATGTTTAGTAGCAGCTTGTACTTCTTCATAATACCATTCTCCTACCTTTACATCACTAAATAATGCTTCGCCAGGATCAGTTATATCTATCTCTAATATTCTAGTTAAAATAGCAACAACTTCCGCTCTTGTAACTGGTGCATTAGGTCTAAATGTACCATCTGGGTATCCCTCTAAATACGCTCCACTAAAATATACTAAAGCTCCTTCAATATCTGGAGAATCAACTACAGATAATTGATCTGGTCCTCCACTACCTAATGGTGTAACATTATCATCAATAAGAATGAAATCTTTTGAAATTTCAATTAATACCATTCCAGTATCTTCATTTCCATCTTTATCAGCTATAACATATCTAAAGATACCTCTACCTTTAAAATTATTTTTTGGTGTAAAAGTAATTACATTACCATTTATTGATACTGTACCATTATTAGTTTTACCTAAACCAACAAATCTTTCAGCATCTCTATCATTTGCTAATAATTCTTCAACAGTAACTTCAACAGGTATATTTATTCCAGTCACTAATTTATCATTTACTGCTTTCGGACCATTTTGAGCTGTTGGAGGCATATATCCTCCACCGCCTCCGCCACCTGGATTTGGTGGTGTTGGTGTTGTATCAATTTCTTTTAACAAACTAAAACCTTTAACAACATCAGCAATTTCTCTTGTTGTATAATTTGCTTCTCCACTATTTAAATAATCATTTAACATTGAATTTAAACTATTTTCTAATTTAGTATCTAAATCATCAAAAGTCTTTCCGCCACGATCAGCAGCTAAATCAATATACTCTAATATAGTATACTCATGAAATGTGCCCCCAACATTTGTTGTAATTTTTGTCGAATTTTTATATTCATCTGCAAAACTAAAATATAATTTTTTCCCATTTTCATCAAAAGTCATGATTTTTTTATCTTGCATTAATACACCTATATAGTACATATATGTTGCAAATCTTGAACCTTCCTCAGCAGAAAAATCATATCCTGATTCAAAAGTATTACCTAAATTATCAATAAGATATTGATAATTGTCTTTTAAATCATCTAAAGCAGTAATAAGTTCATCTAAATCTGTAATTGATTGTGGATCCGCTGTATCTAAAAGAGTGTCAATTACCTCTTTTGTTATATCAGATGTAATACCATTATTATTAAATATTCCTTCTAACTCTAGATTACTATCCCTAAGTTCCTCAATAGCACCTTTTACAGAACCTTTATAATCATAATAATCTTTAAGTAAATCTCTTAAATCTTTTGCATCATCTAATGATATCCCTAAACTTGCTACAACACTAAAAGGTGTATAAGTTCCTTGAGCAAAAGTAACTGGTGTAATAATCATTGACATTATAATTACTAATGCAATGAATAAACTTAAATATTTTTTCATATTATTCCTCACTTTCTTTATCTATTTCTCCGTCAATATAATGTCATATAATTTCTTAACCATTTTAGCTACTTCACCACGTTTAATCTCCCGTTTCGGTGTAAGTGTACCATCTGCATTACCATTAATAATGCCAAGATTTGTAGCCATAATAATTGAATCTTTATACATTTCTGATACTTTATCAAAATCAGAATAATTATCCTGATATATAAGAGTTTCTTCATCAATTTCAACTTCTAATATTTCTAAAGTGTTAGCAATCATTTTAATGATTTCTTCTCGTGATGGATATTTGTCAGGATTAAATTCATAATCAGATGGTACTATACCAATTGCTTTTGCTTGTAATAAATATGATGTATACCATTCATCTTGATATTCTTCATCTAAATCAACACCTTCTGTAATGGTTTTTCCTTTATCGCTTACTATAGTTGCCACTAAAAATTTAATAATTTCACTTTCTTTAATAAGTCCATCAGGTTCAAAAGTGGTTTCTGAACGACCATTAAGAATTTCTCTCTTTGCAAAGAAATCAACATAATCTTTTGACCAATGGTTCTTTGTATCGTCAAAATCAATTTCTAATATTTTTTCTTCAATTTTTTCAAAAATCAAACCTTTATTTTTTCGCCTATCCATTACGGATAATCCTGATAATGGTGTCTCATCACCCTGAATTAAGAATAATTGATCAATATTTATAATAACAATACCTTCATCCTCACCAATGTCATTTACTACAGTATAGTAAAATACACCTCTACCAATATGATCCTTATCCGGTGTAAAAGTTATTTGATTACCTTTTACTTCTATCGTTCCATTTATAGACTTACCAACAGATAAAAAGATTTCTGCATTTTTATCATTAGCCATAAGTTTATCAGCTGTAATTGTAATTGGTTCATTAACCATTGTATATAATATATCTTTATTAACTTTAGGTGCATTTGGATCTACAATTATAACAGGCGGAATAAAAGTTCCTCCTGAAGGCGCACTTCCACCATCGCCATTATTGTTATCATCATTACTACCACCTGAATTTGTTCCTTTATATTTTTCATTAAGTTCATTAATTTTCCCTTTAGCAATTGTAACATCTGCCATTAATCCATAATCAATAAGTTTCATACGATCACTATATGACCAAGTTTTCAATGCTAAAATATTATCTTTTATTTTATTTGTACTAATATTTAAAGATTGTAATTTTTCTAAATCTTCATCTGGTAAATAACCTTCAAAATTATTAGCAAAATTAGTTAAATTAGTATCATTATCAAATACACCTCTAAGCATACTATCATAAAACATTTTCATTGTTCCATCCACATTTCTTGCTTTACTAAATAATATATCCATCTGGTCTAGATCAATTTGTTCTGCGTATACAGTATTAATACCCAATATTGAAATAATTATTAATAAAACTGTAATTATTTTTTTCATATATTAACCTCCAATATATTCTTCAAATTTTGAAAGAATCCATTCTTGTTCTTCCTCTGTGAAATTTTCATAAAACATTTCTAAAGCTTCTGCTTTTTCTTCTGAAGTAAAGCCACCTTTAGATATTGTTAAGAGCCTCTTAATCTGTTCAGGTGATAACTTCTTAACAGCTAATGCCATAGCTTGTACTTTATCTTTTGCTTTAGCATCATTCTTAGCCGCTTCTATTGTCTCATCATCTAGAGTTTTTTCTTCTGCTTTAGGCCCTTTTTCTTCTTCCGTAACTATATTTTTCTCTACTACTTCTTTTTCCTTTTCAGACTCTACTACATTCGCTACATTTTCATTTTCTACTATAGTTTCAAAATTATTATTGTTATTTTTATTGAAAGCATATTCTTTTTCTTTTTTTAATTCTTCTAAAGAATCAACAAAAACAAATTCATTTTTACTTAAAGATTCCTTTTTAACTTCATTGTCTGTTTTAATCTTTTCATCACTTAATTCTTGATTTTGAAGTAAATCGTCCTTAGAAATTTCAAAATTTTCAATATACATATATATGCTTGTAAAAATTAAAAAAACTATAAGTATGATAAAACCAAATATCTTTTTTTTCATTTAACCACCTATTTTTTTAGTTTGTAAGGCAATGTAAGGTGTACTAAAATATAAAGTCAGTACTTTCCTTTATATGTTAACCTTCATATACAATGAATTATATCTCAAAAAACACACTATGAAAAGCTTTTTTACAAAAAACAAAAAACATCTTAAGATTGATCTTAAGATGTTTAACTTTTATTATATCTAGTTTACGCTTCTTTTACTTCTTTTTTATTTTTTATAATTGTAATTATTAATCCAACAACTAATACTGCAACTAAAACACCCGAAGAATCAATCATTACATCTTTTACTTGAGGTCCACGACCAGGTACGAACATTTGATGAAATTCATCTAAAGCCGCTAATAATGTTCCAAATAAATAACTTGCTCTAAACATTACTAATCCTGATAATTTAAATGAAAATGCAAATACGCTAGCACTACCAATTAAACCAAATAAAGTAAAATGAGCTAATTTTCTAACAAAATGCATAGTTACATTTTCAAAACCTAAAGCTTTAAAAATATTTAATACATTTCCGCTTTGTAATTTAGATATGCTTGCTGGTTGTGATGAAAAATAAAATGCTGCTAGAATCAAACTAGTTACTAATAAAGCAGATGCTATTTTTAATTTATCTATTGGTTGTTTTTTATTATAAACTTGACTTCTAATATTTGTTATTTCCATGAGATCCCCCTCTAATATCTAAACGAGAACCCGAATTATTTTAGAATTAAAAAACGATAAGATTCCTCTTATCGCCGATTTCTATAATCATATAATTCGGCAACTTGGCAATCGTAGAGTAAAACTCCTTAGATCCATAGCTTTGCGTCTCAAGATTTCTCTTGATTTGCTTTTATCGTTACATTTAATTTTTAATTACTATCTGTATTATACAGTAATAAAAAACATTTGTCAAAAATTTTCTTTGTATTTCTTTATTAATAAACTATATATAATTACTCCAAGAAACAAACCAGATATATCAATGAATACATCTTTTATTCCTGGTCCACGCCCTGGAATAAAACCTTGATGAAATTCATCTGAGCTTGCAACAATCCCACCCATAAGTATGGCAGCTGTTATATATTTTTTTAATAAACTTTTATTTTCATTCAATGCATTCATTAAAAGTAATCCTAAAATCAAATATAGAAAAAAATGTGCATTTTTTCTAATATAATGATTTAATTCAACAATATCAAATTCTTTATCTGGAACTACTTTGTGAACTGTTTCTACTACTATCTCAGTAACGTTTGTACTTAAGTTATTTGATTCATTTGCAACTTGCGATGAAAAACTAAAAATAACTATAATCCAACCTAGAACAGCTATCCAACCAATTATTCTTTTCATTTAAACCTCTCACTTAAAATTATTTGTTGTTATTATATCTTAACTAAATTTGTTTTTCAATATGTTATTATATCTATCTCAAACTGAATCTCAATATTTCTTAGATATTTTTCTAGTATAATCATAATCCACGCAGTTTGTCTTGCTGGCTGTATTTAGTCCCTCATGAAAAACACGCCTTACGAATGGAAATATATTATTAGTAGATGGAATTAATGGATGCTACCATTACATAGCATTTTTAGCCGATTCTATAGCACATCGAAGAATCCACCGATAGAAAAAGTTAGTTTGCTAATGTAAGATATATTTTCATTAAACTTGATTATCTTTTTCTCTATTCTTGAGAGAATATAAGTACCTCCAATTTCACACAATGTTTTTTTCGCAAAATTAAGATACTCACGTGAGCAATTGATTCTTACTAATTCATTTGGATGTATTAACTCTCCTAACTCATCATTCGGTTTCTCTAATATATTTTTCAATCGTCCTATTTCTTGTTTTAAGCTGCGTATTGTCGTTCTTAATTCTTTTTCATCTTTTCCTTTTAACTGTAGTTCGTAATATGTTTTAGGACTAATCATCATTACATCTCACCTCTTTCAATTTTCATTGTAATTCATTTAATTATTAATATAATATCTGCATATAATGCTCTGTAATCAAAACATTGAGTTTTAAGCTCTTCTAGATAATACCTTTTCAAGAAATTCTCAGCAATATAGTTAAACTAATCTTTAAATGTAATCGGCACAAAGATTATTCCAATGAAAACCATTCTTTGGTAACTTTTTATTACTACAATAAAAGCTAAATGCTTTAAGCATTTTTTTGATATCTATAAACTATATTTTCTATGTGAATTCCAATCATATTAAAAATATTATTCTACTTAAATATATCGCCTTCAATTACCTTCCAATCCATTTTAAAGTGTTCTTTATTTACACTATAGAAATTTTCTGCAGCATAACATAACAAATTACATAAATAAGTAACATTAATAATATAATTTTTTACAGTCATCATTCCATTTCCTATATCAAAATCCATTGACATCTCATATATTTTTTTATCGTCACCTAGTAACAAAATAAATTTATCAATTTGATTTTCTACTTTTTTTATTTTTGCTTTATTAATATTAAGATTCCCCTGATGATAATAAGTATTTCTTAAATTATAAATAATCTCACCACTCAAATATGGCATACCTACCTTATCACCAACTGAATGCTCTTTAATTTCATTATGGCAAACATATTCATCACACCAAGTAATATATCTCTTTGCAACAGAGATGTTTTCACCTAATTTAACTACGCCATAAATATCTGATAATGCAAGAGCAAGAGAAAGTGCTGCAAAATAACATTTATTCTCCAGTGCATTTTGACATCTTAAAATTCTGTTCCATCCTCTAATTCAACAATACCTAAAAGTTCATTACTTAATTCATTACTTACAATCCTTATTACAGAATCATCTTCTCTATTAAAATTTAATATATTAATTCCCCCATACCATACTACTTCTTGATCAACGATTGCAAATTTATGCTGATTTTTACTTATTTGAATAATATTTATTCCTTCTTTTCGAAGCAATGATACAGATTTAAAAATAAACATTTTCTTTTTTTCAGAATAATCCTCAAATTCTTTAATACACAACACTACTCTAACGCCTGATTTATATT
Source organism: bacterium (assembly GCA_027064085.1). Taxonomy (GTDB): domain Bacteria; phylum UBP6; class JAFGXH01; order JAFGXH01; family JAFGXH01; genus JAMOQH01. The sequence goes on from JAMOQH010000054.1 coordinate 15,689, forward strand.
TTTCTACTAACATTTTTCTTATATATTCAAATTTCTTTTTTTGAATATAGGGACTTGATATAACAATTGATTTTTTTGCATATTCAATATCATTTAGAAATTTATCCCAATATGAAACTGAATCATATATACATTCCT
>JAMOQH010000055.1 GCA_027064085.1 bacterium
TATTGTTACAATTCCATCTGTTGTTGTTGCTATTTTTTGTGATAATATTTCAATTTCAAATCCTTGCGACATCCAATTGCGAATAATTTTTTCTGTTTCGTTTGCAGAATTTTGAATTAAACAATATTCTTTATTCATTATAGACCCAATTCTTTTGCTAGTTTTTTATCTTTTTCAAATAGAATTTTTTCATCATCCCAATCAATCTTTTCTCCATCTAATCTTCTGAGAACTAAATCCAGATCATTATTTTTAATAATTGCAGGAAATAATCCAATAGGGCTTCTTGCATTAGTATTTCTATTTTCTAATGTAGGTTTTGTTATAAATCCATATCCAACTACACTGCCATAAACATTATTTTTAGCAAGATCATAAGTATATGTTTCAAGTACTACTCCAAAAAAACTTTCTAATCCAAGTTTTGAAAGTGAACCTTTTACCATTCCTTTTTTCTTTGAACCAGTTTCTTCATTAGTATGAATCATAAAAATCCATGTTTTTTTACTTTTTAATCTAGCAAAATTTAATAATTCTTTTCCCCATTGTGCATATTTTCCCCACATAGCTCTGGAATCATCAGAATTAATTACATGCATACTTTCTATTTGTTCGAACCAAAATGAAAGTGAATCTACAACAATAATTTCATAATTACTATCTTCAAATGCTTGTAGTGATGCAATTATTTGTAATGGATCTTCAGGTGTTATGAATTTTCCAAATTTGTTTTGCATTTCAAAATCTAGTGCATTTTTACCATCTGTATTTATATAAAGTATTTTTTCTAATGGTAAATTTCTTAATGAATTTGTTTTTCCTGTAGAAGGCAATCCACTTAACATTATACATTTTTTATTCATTTAATTTCCTTTTTATTTTTTCTATTTTTTTTAGCTTTATCTATAGCATTATATGCATCTGTTGCTGTTTTAAATATCTCTCCATGGTTTCCTATGGTAAAGCCACTTATGACTCCATCCTTTAGTACATAATAAACATCAAAACCATTATGCATTCTATAAAACTTTTCTTCCATTTATCCTCCTTTATCTTTGATTGGTTCTAGTTATTTGAGCTATTTCATTCTCACTAACTGGATCCAATAGCATTGTATTTAGATTTCTAGTTTCTTCAACAGCATCAGCTCCTAAATCACTAAAAAACAAAAATGCTTTATGTAACATTGTATTTCTATTTCCTGTTCCTGCTTGAGTAAGAAAATGTTTTATAAATCCATTTCTTCTTTTTTGATATTCATCGTTATCTTCTAAATAACTATTTTCAATACTATTAAGTAAGGGTAATACAAGTTCTGCTTTTTCAGTTTCAGGAATTAATGCTGATACATCAAATAATTCTGCTTCATTTTTATATACTTCTGCGTCTGAATTAGTGAACCACATTCTTGATACATTTGTTGTAGCTTTATCGTATATTTTTAATCCTAATACATCTGCTACGTTATCATGTAGTTTTTTATATTTAACTGGATCCACATAATACTTATTCTTTGTAGGAATTAATATTCTAAATCTATCACCTTGGATTTCTCCATGTTTTTCTTTTCTATGTGATTTTGTTGTATAGATTAGATATGTATACTCTTTTAACATCTCAAATGCTTCTTCAAGAGTGGTTCCATCATCCACATCAAAAGCAATCATATTATTACCCATAATATAATATTCTTTTCCTCTATGCCCAGCTCCATTAACTGTTACACATTTCACTGTTGCTTTTGATTCTTCAAACCAAGAACAAGTAAATGATTTAATACTATTTGATGTTATTAAAGCTTCTACTGATTTTGATTCTCCAAAGAATGGTATTTCCAAAGGAGCATATGCAATACTTTCCATAGCTTCTTTTTTTCTACATTCATAATCATGTACATCAATTGAGCAGATGATTTTATCTAAAGTATTCTTTTCTGGTTCTTTAATTTCCAAATAAATTGCATTTCCTTCAATTATTTTTGGTAAAAAACCTTTATGATATGTATATTCTCTAAATAAATCAACAATTTCCATTCGTTTTGTTTTTGCATCTGGAATTTCTATATAATTACCAATCTCCATTAATGACATTTTTTTGTTTGATAACTTTAATAAATTATAAATAGATATGTCTGTTCTTAATGGAGATAATGTTTCCTTAATAGTCTCTCTTGTCTTCGTGAAGAGCTTAAAAGCTTCAACTAGATGATTACCATTAACTTCATCTGATAAATCCATAAAAGCTATTAGATGAGCTACATTTTCAATTAAATCAACAGATCCAACATCAACCATTTTATGTTGATTTTCAAGATTATTATTTGCATCTTCAATAATTGTATCTTTTATCTCTTCTAAAGTTTCTAAATAATTATCTGATATTTCCATGTTGTAATCTTCATATCCTTCTTGTTTAACAAGGTATGTTTGTTTTATTTCATTTCCATATTCTATTGCTTCCTCTAATGCTTTTGTTTTTTCTTCATGACTTCTCATGTTTCGTTCAATTTTTGCAATTGGAACTTCTACAACAATTGAACGTCTTAACATTCCTGAAGACAATAATCTAATTAATTTCTTTTTAGAATCTAAATCAAAACCAACATTGGATCCAAATAACAATACATTGGTAGATACGCTTTCTACATTAAACATACTTTCTGATTTAATGATTTTAGAATTAACTTTTCCGTCATATAATTGTTTTAACATATTTAATAAACTAGTTGATTGAGCTACCTCATCTCCTATTTCATTTGATATTAAATTAACTGAACCAAATTGAGCTAAGGATATAGCATTGGCTAATGAATATAGCCCCTCTTTTGTTCCAGAGGCATCTACTATTACATTTTGTGGAACATAGCGTAGAAGTACTTCTTTTAACTCATCAGATATAGATTCATCATTTACAAGATTATTTCTAAGGTTTGTTTTGATTGTTTCTACATAACCTTTTTTAAATCCAGGAGTATCAGTACCAAATACTTTTGCTGCTAAATCATAAGAGAAATCTTTTCCACAATTTCCAGTAATAAATACAAAATTGT
>JAMOQH010000056.1 GCA_027064085.1 bacterium
AATGGTAGATTTAATTTCAACAACAAGGTCTTATGAGGCTAATGTATCAGTTGTTGATTCTATTAAAAAGATGGCAACACAAGCAATTTCAATTGCAAGATCTTAATATACTTAATTTATATATTTTGTGCTAATTCAGTACCCTCTTTAATTGCTCTTTTCGCATCTAGTTTAGAAGCTTTTTTTGCTCCACCTATAGAATGAACAGTAATATTTTCTATTTTTGATAATTCTTCTAGATATGGATTATAACTTTCTTGCCCTGAGCAAATTAATATAGTATCTATATCTAAAATTCTTTCTTCTTCTTTTACTGTAATATGAAAATTATTGCCTTGTATTTTATTATAAGTAACTCCAGATATCATTTCTACACCTTTTTTTTGTAAAAATGCTCTATCTATCCAACCTGTTGTTTTACCTAAATCAGAACCTACTTTTCCCTTTCGTCTTCTCATTAGATACAGTTTTTTATCTGATATTTTAAACTCAGCTTTTGTTAAAGAACCTCTATTTTTATATTCTAAGTCCACTCCCCAATTTTTATAAAAATTCTCTTTACTAAATTCATTTTGTTCACTAAGAATAAATATAGAAGAATCAAAACCTATTCCTCCAGCCCCAATTACAGCTATTTTATCACCAGCTTTTTTCTCTCCTTTTAATAATTCATCGTAATAAATAACATCTACATTATCCATTCCTTCAATTTTTATCTTTCTTGGCACAACTCCACTTGATAAAACAACAGCATTTATATTTTTTTCTTTTATTATATTTTTTATATCTCCCATAGATAACTCTGTATTTAAATGAATCTCTATATTTAATCTTTTTACCTCGTCATTGTAATAAGAAATTAATCGTTTAAACTCAGATTTACCAGGAATTACCCCTGCAAGATGCAATAATCCACCTAATTTATCAGTTTTTTCATAAATACTAACATTATGTCCTTTTTTTGTTGCAGTTATTGCAAAACTAAGCCCAGCAGCACCTGCACCTATTACCATAATATTCTTTCTTTGGTTTTCAGGATGTAATGAATAATCATATTTCGTTTCTCTTCCTGCTCGTGGATTTACCAAACATGAACTAACTTTTCCAGCAAAAACATGGTCTAAACATGCTTGATTACATGCAATACAAGGGCTAATTGTTTCTTTTATTTCCCCTTTTGCCTTTAATAAAAAATATGGGTCAGATAAAAACGGCCTTGCCATACTAACCATGTCTGCATCACCCCTTTGAAGTATTTTCTCTGCGATTTCAGGAGTATTAATTCTGTTAGTAGTAATAATAGGAATATCTATATGTTCTTTTACTCTTTTTGTAAAAGTAGTAAATGCCCCATTCGGCACACTCATAGCAATAGTTGGGACTCTTGCCTCATGCCAACCTATACCACTGTTTATTATTGTTGCTCCTGCCTCTTCTATAGCTTTTGCAAGTTTTACAACTTCTTCAAATGTTGAACCATCATCAACTAAATCAACAACAGATAATCTATAAACGATAATAAAGTTTTCTCCAAGAGCCTTTCTTATTGAAGAAACTATTTTTACAGCCAGCTTGATTCTATTTTCAAATTCTCCTCCCCATTCATCAGTTCTTTTATTGGTTTTAGGAGCTATAAATTGATTAATTAAGTATCCTTCACTACCCATCACTTCTACCCCATCATAATTTGCTTCTTTTGCTAATTTTGAGGCATTTACAAAGTCATCAATAGTTTTTAATATCTCTTCATGTGTTAATTCTTTAGGCTTAAACATAGGATTAATAGGAGCTTGAATACTAGAAGCAGAAACAATATCAGGGTGAAATCCGTATCTACCTGTATGGAGCAACTGCATTGCTATCTTACCACCATTTTTATGAACACTTTCTGTTATTAGCTTATGCTTATCAACTTCTTTTTCGGTCATAATAGAACCATTAAACTGAACTTTGCCAGCCTTATTTGGGGAAATGCCCCCAGTTATTATAAGAGAAACTCCTCCTTTTGCTCTTTCTCCGTAAAATTTTGCCATTTTTTCAAATCCACCTTTTTTCTCTTCAAGCCCAAGGTGCATTGAACCCATAATAACTCTGTTTTTTAATGTAGTAAAGCCAAGATTAAGTGGTTTAAAAATATGTTTATAGTTCATAGAATCTCCTATTAATAAAATGAATGACTATTCATTTTATTAATATAACATATAAAAAAAATAAATTCTAGTTTTATGATATTGATAAATAATATTGACAAGTTCAACTCTTATTTTTATAATGAAATATCTTTTATGGGGATTATGTTATATTCAAAAGCAATTATTAATACAAGTAGAGAAAATCTTTCTGATAGTAATGTCAAATCATATTCTCTTATGGTTAGAGCTTCTTTAATAAAAAAAATGGGCTCAACTTATTACTCATTCTTACCCTTAGGCAATAAAGTTTTCAATAATATATTAAATCTTATTAATAAAAAATTAGAAAACAATGGAGTATTAGAGGTTTCTAATGGTTATAACAATGAAACACTTCTTTATTCTATGGTAAAGCAATACATAAATAAAGTTAATGACCTACCAATTATATTGTCTTCTACAAAGGAGATTAATAGAAAAAACAATACAAAATCAGGCTATGGCCTATTATATAACTCTTTAACTAATGTAAAAAAAATTGAATCTATCTCTTCAAATTTAAAACAAGCTAGAGAGGTTTTTAATCAAATTGCAATAGTATTTAAAGAAATATTTGCAGAATTAAATATTAAAGTTCAACCCATACAAACAGGCGAAGATAAAGCAGAAATACTAGCTTTTTTAGAATCAGGTAATACCGAGTATTTATTATGTGAACACTGTAATTACTCAGCATCAACAGAGCATATCATTCCTTATTTTCATAAACCCTTATTACCATCTAAAAACAAAATGGAAAAAGTTTATACTCCAAATATAAAATCTATAGATGATTTATCAAAATTTTTCAATTTACCAAAATCTCATTTTATTAAAACAGTTTTTTTTGATGTTGATGGTAAAAAAGTACTCACAATTTCAAGGGGCGATAGAAGAGTTTCTGAAGATAAATTAAAAACTTTATTTGATACTAAAAAAATAAAGCAAGAAGACTTAAGATATGTAGAAAGAGTTTTAGCATTACCTGTTGGCTTTATAGGCCCTATAGATTTAAAACACATATATATTGTAGCTGATTACTCCATAAAAGGAATGAAAGATGCAATAAGTGGAGCAAATGAATTAAATTATCATTATAAAAATGTAAATATCAAGCGAGATTTTGAAGTTGATATAATAGCAGATATTACAGAAACTGTAGGTGGAGACATTTGCCCTATTTGTAAGCAAGGTAGTTTATTTAAGGGAAATGGAATAAAACTAGCAAGTTTAGATATTGATAAAGAGGCTAATAATATTGAAGTAATAAATAATAATAAAAAACAAAATGCAATATTATCTTTTTTTGAAATTGATTTAAATAGAGTATTTTCTATCTTAGTTCAGCAAAATAACGATAAAAAGGGTATTATTTGGCCTAAATCTATCACTCCCTATGATATTTTAATTATTCTAGTTAAAAATAATGAACTAAACACAAATGAAGTTAAAAAGTTTCAAAATGACTTAAAAAATAAAAACATTTTAATAGATGATAGAAATAAATCTATGGGTATTAAATTTAATGATAGTGAATTGCTGGGCATTCCATATAGAATTATTATTTCTAAAAAAGCAATAGAAAACAACTTATACGAAATTACATCAAGATATAACTTAAAAACACAAAAAATGAATTATCAAGATATTATTAGTTTTATAAACAAGGAAGGATAATATGAAAAGAGTTGCAATAACAACTAAAGATTTCCATTATGCAAATCAACTAATAAAAGATTTATTAGAAGACGAAAGAATTGAAAAGATTGTAGTAATAGGTAAAGATTTGACTATCCCAATGATAGATAAAATTGTTTATATCGATACACTACCATATTTCCCATTATCTACAATTTTAAAAGAGAATAAAGTTGATACTATTGTTAATTTCATGAAAATAGATGATGATACTTACTCTAGTAAAGAGGCTTATAATATAACTTTACAGTCTTTAAAAAACATAATGTCTTCAGGGGTTAGAGCAGGAGTTAAAAACTTTATTCTCTATAGCTCTGCAGTTGTTTATGGAGTAAATAAAAAGAAAAAATTGATTAGTTTTGAGCCTACTAGATTAAAAAAAGCTGGAAGTAAGTTTTATTATTCTAAATTAAGATTTGAATCTGAAAAAATAGTTTATGAATATATGGATGAATTTCCTGAACTAAATATTAAAATAGCGAGAACATCTTTTACTTTAGGGCCAAATATTAATAATTTAATTTCTGCATATTTAGGGCTTAAATTTATACCTATGGTTACACATTATAATCCCGAATTTCAATTTGTTCATGAAGATGATGTTGTTAGAGCATTCCACCATTTAATTTTTAATGGAGAAAAGGGAATATATAACATAGCTCCTGATAGCAGTATTTCATTAAAAGAAATATCTGAAATAATGGGGCATAAACTAGTATCTTTTCCTAAAATATTAGCAAAACAAATAGCATTTTTAAGTTGGTATACAATGCCAAAAGTATTAAAAATACCTCCATATTCTCTTAATTTCTTTATGCACTCACTGTTAATTAATAATGAAAGTCTTACAAAAACAGGATTTAAATTTAATTATACAACAGAGGAAACAGTTAAAGCATTTAAAAAATTTAAAGAACATTTTTAAGGTTTAATTTTGATTTATTTAGATAATGTATCTGGTATCCCACCATTAGAAGAAGTAAAAAATAATATTAATAAAAATTTAAGTTACTCTTACAATCCATCTTCTTCCTACTCATTAGGGCAAAAAGTTAATTCAGAAATACAAAAAACAAGAAACTTAATAGGAGATATCTTTAATATTACTCCTAATAATGTGATTTTTACATCAGGAGCAACAGAAGCTAATAATTTGGCTATATTTGGATATAAAAACAAAAGAAATACCCCCTACTCTATTGCATATTTAGGATTTGAGCATAATTCAATAACAAAACCTCTTAAATACTTAGAAAAACAAGGCCATAGTTTAGTTAAATTGAATTATGACGATATTGTAAACAACATAGATAAAGTAGTTAATATCTTAAAAGAAAATAAAGTATCTTTTTTAGCATTAAGTCATAGTTATCCTAATATTGGTATATTATTACCTATTGAAAAAATTGTAAAAAAAATAAAAACGGAGCTTACAAGAATACACATTCATATTGATATGGCTCAATCTTTTATGAAAACAGATTTAAAAATGGCTAATATTGATTCAATTTCTATTTCAGGTCATAAAATAGGAGCATTAAAAGGAGTTGGAGCATTAATACTAAAAAATAATCAACTCATAAACCCAATAATTATGGGTGGAAAACAAAATTTTTCATTAAGAAGTGGAACAGAAAATATTTTAGGAATTTTATCATTTAAAGATGCAATAACAGTATGGAATAATAATAAAGAGCTTTTTAAAAACAATCTTTTAGATCTAAATATATGTTTTAGAAAACAATTTAAAATTGTTTTTAGTGAGAATAAAAATGTTAAACTAATAACTCCTAGTGAAAACTATACTCGTAATATCATTACTATAGCTGTAAAGAACATACTTTCAGAGCATATTATTAGATTTTTAGATGAAAAAGAAATAATGATTTCAGCATCATCTACTTGCAGTGATTTAAATTATAAACCACCATTTTTAGATTTAATCAATTTACCAAAAGAATTCCATAACGGAATAATAAGAGTTTCATTTTCTCCATTTAATAAAAATAGTGAAATTGATAGCTTTTTTGAGTATTTTCAAAAGGGAATAGAATATTTTAAATAAAAATGAATGAATACTCACTCATTCTATTGACAAATACTATCAATATATTTATCCTTATACAGTATAACTATTTTAGGAGGCTAAATTGGCGAGAAACATTAAAGGTGGTGATTTTTTAATGACACCAGTATTAACAGATAAAATTATGATACCAGAATATTTTACAGATGAACAAAAAATGTACTACAGAACAGCCAGAGGTTTTGTAGAGAACGAAGTGTTTCCTATTATGGATAGACTACAAGCTAAAGAAGACGGCTTAATGGCTAGTATACTAAAAAAAGCAGGAGAACAAGGTTTATTAATGGCAGATATACCAGAAAAGTATGATGGTTTAGAATTAGATAAAGTTACTTCTATGATTTTGACTGAAGGTAGTTCATTAGATTCTTCATTTTCTGTTAGTTTAGGAGCACATACAGGCATAGGAAGCTTACCCATAGTATTTTTTGGTAATGATGAACAAAAAAAGAAGTATTTACCTAAATCAGCAACAGGAGAATGGTTATTTGCTTACGCTTTAACAGAACCAGATAGTGGAAGTGATGCACTTGCAGCAAAAACTAAAGCTGTATTATCAGAAGATGGTAAATATTATATACTAAATGGAGTTAAACAATTTATTACTAATGCAGGTTTTGCAGATATTTTTATTGTATTTGCAAAAGTTGATGGAGAAAAATTTACAGGATTCATAGTAGAAAAAACTTACGATGGTGTTTCAACTGGTGCCGAAGAACATAAACTTGGTATTATTGGCTCTTCAACAAGACAATTAATTTTGGAAGATTGTAAAGTACCCGTTGAAAATGTATTAGGAGTAATAGGCAAGGGTCATAAAATTGCTTTTAATATTCTAAATTTTGGAAGATTTAAACTTGGAGCAGCAACCGTTTCAGGTAGTAAAGCAATGATTCAACTATCTGTAGAATATGCTAAATCAAGAAAACAATTTAAAAAATATTTACATGAATTTGGAATGATTAAAGAAAAAATTACTAATATGTATTTAAAAACATATACATCAGAAACAATGTCTTACAGAGTTGCCGGTATGATGGATGAAGAAATTCATAAAATAGATAAAAAAGACCCTGATTATACAAATAAATTTATGAAAGCAATAGAAGAATACTCTATAGAAGATTCAATTATGAAAATTATTGGTTCTGAATACTATGATGATGCAGTTAATGAAACAATGCAAATTCACGGAGGAAATGGCTATATTAATGAATATCAGATAGAAAGATATTATAGAGACAGTAGAATTAATAGGATTTTTGAAGGAACAAATGAAATTAATAGATTATTAATCCCTGGAGTTCTTTTAAAGAGAGCTATGAAAAATGAAATTCCACTACTTTCTTATGGTCAAGAAATTACAAAAATGATTAAAGCAAAATCATATCCAGAAATTGATGAAAACAATATTCTAGGCAAAGAAATCTCAGCTCTTGAAAGAGCAAAAATAATAGCCCTTATTGGAGTACAAGAAGCTGTTATGAAATACCAAATGAAACTTATAGATGAGCAAGAATTATTAAAATTAAATGCTGATGTAGTAACTGAGATATTTGTAATGGATAGCGTTATTGCAAGAGCTTTTCAAGTTCATAATGAAAATTTAAAATATAGTGATTTTCATATAAAAACTGCTCAACTTATTGTAAATGAAGGAGTTGAGAAAGTTTTAAATAATACTCTTGAAATGTTAAGAGCAATGGTAAAAGAAGAAAAGTATCCTAAAAAAGAAGCTTTATTAAGAAGTATTTATTATAGGCCTTTTTTAAGAAATATAAAATTAAAAAGGGAAATTTGTGATACTTTAATAGACAAGGAAAAATATTTTTTAACAGAAATAAACTAGGAATATTATGACCTATGAAGAAATTATAGAGAAAGTAAAACATTCTCAACAAAAAATGAATAGAAGCTTAAATGTTGATATTTATACTGTAGATAACAATAAAAAAGTTGTTACAATCTGTAAAATGCATGATGATTATCACGATTTAGAATTAGCAATTATTTTTAAAAAAGGAAGTTTTAAAATTGAAAAGATTGCTCCAAGAATGTTAAGAACGCCCTACTCTATCTGCTTACAAGCAACTGAACCATATAAAAATCTTATTGGTATATCAGCATTTGAAAGAGGAGTTTTAAAAAAAATTAAAGAACTTATCAAAAGAAATATTGGTTGTACCCACATTACAGAAATGATAGAAGTTAGCTTTAGAGCTTTATTTGCATCATTAGAAAACTTAGATGGCTCTATGTTTGATACAGGTGTTTCTTCAGAAGAGCATAGACAATTAGTTATGAGTCTTCCCGGTATGCTTAATACTTGTAAAGCTTTCAATGAAAATGATAAAAATAAAGAGTTATTAAAATCTGCAAGAGAAAAACTAACTAAATCTAATAGATAATATTACTATTATTATTATAGTTCATTAATTTAAACTATTTTTAATACAAAGTTAAAACATTTATTGTAATTTTAAAATATAATATGATATAGTTGCTCATTCTTATTTTGTAGGAGATTAAATGGTAAAGTTTTATAATAGTTCAGAAGAAGCAATTTTTGATATTGAAGATGGTGCAACTATTTTAGTAGGCGGTTTTGGGTTAACAGGAATACCTGAAAACACATTGAAAGCAGTTAATAAAAAAGAAATAAAAGATTTAACCATTGTTTCAAACACTGCTCATACAGATAAACATGGACTTGGTCCAATTTTTGAGAAAAAACAAATTAAAAAGTTTATGGCTTCTTATATTGGAGAAAATCCTATTGCAGAAAAGCAATTTTTTAATAATGAATTTGAACTAGAACTTATTCCTCAAGGTACAATAGCAGAAAGATTAAGAGCTAAAAGTGCGGGTATCCCAGCTATTTACTTAGCAGCAGGAGTTGGAACAGAAGTTTCCGAGGGTAAAGAAATCAGAATTTTTAATGGCAGGGAATATTTACTTGAAACTGCTCTAGGGGGTGATTTTGCTCTTATAAAAGCATGGAAAGCCGATAAAGAAGGTAATGTTGTTTTTAGAAAAACTGCAAGAAATTTTAATCCTGTTATGGCAAGTGCTGCAAAAATTACTATAGTTGAAGTTGAAGAAATTGTAGAAAGTGGAGAACTAGATCCAGATTTTATACATACTCCTAGTATCTATGTCGATAGAATAATTTACGGTGAAACTTTTGAAAAACCTATAGAATTTTTAACAACTAGAGACTAATGAATCTCGAACAAAAACAAAAAATTACTAGCTTTTAGGCTGTAAAAATTAATTTCATCAGATAATTTTAAATCGCCACTGTAATTTCCAAATAGATATAATTTTTTATTTATAATTTTAAAAACTCCATTAAAATAGCTTGCGCCTAATATTGCATTATGCCATATATTCTTTAAGTTTAAATCGTATTTTGAAATTATAATATTATTTCTATATTCAATTTTAGCAAAATATTCAATAAATAAACCTGTTTTTTTCACTTTGATTTTAGATGGAGTAACAACATAATCAAAATCTTTTAAATTATTTGTAACTAAGAGTTTTTGAGTATTATCAAATTTCTTTAAAATATTATTATAAGTAATTGCATATATATTTTCGTTTTTGTCTATTTCAAAAAATTTAACATTTGCTCCTTTAAGAATTTCTTCTATTTTTTTAGTTTTTTTACCTATTTTATAAAACTTTTTTTCATTAGTTTTAAGATAAATACTCTCATTTCCTATTTTAATGCTATCTATTGCTATAAAACCTTTTCTAATTATTGATTTACTATAAATTTTCTTTAGATTCTCATCTAAAATCAGTAAAAAAGCATCTTCATAGCCTTTTTTTTCTAAAAATTCAGATTTTCCTCCGTAATATCCTGCTATATATAGCTTATTTTCTTTAAATTTAGCTGTAGTAGGAAGAACCCCATAATTAGTTGATATATTTAAGTAATTGATTAATGAACCTGTTTGAGTATTTAATTTAAGAATTAAAAGAGCATTAGTATTATTTGATTTTATAATTATTTTTTTATTATTAATCTCCAAGTTTAAGTCTTTGTTGTAATAAGTTGTTATATAAATTTCATTTTCACTGTTTTGTAAAATATTAACTCCTATTGCATCAATTTTCGTTTCCCAGATTAAAGCATTATTTTTATCAAGTTTTTTTATTATTAATGAATTTACTTTATTTAGTAATAAGTATTTATTAGTATTTTTATCGCTAGTAATATCTTTGATTTTTATATTAATTTCAGAGTTATCAAGCTTTATAGATTCTTTAAAATTTAAACAAGCATTATCCTCATTACTTTTACAATAAGAAAACAATGGAAAGTTAATAATCAACATCAAAATAATCACTAAACACTTCATTTTTATCCTCTAATAAATAAAACACTCAAGTAGTATAGTATAAAAAATTGATATTTGACAATATTTTATAGTTATTTATCAGTATCTTATTGAAAAAATACTAACATTGAGATATAATAAGTCGCTTTTTATGGAGTTTATATGAAAGTTTACAACACTTTAACTAAGAAAAAAGAAGAATTTAAGACAATTCAAGAAGGAAAAGTTGGAATGTATGTATGTGGAGTAACAGTTTATGATTACTGTCATGTAGGGCATGCAAGAGCCTATTTATCCTTTGATGCAATTCATAGATATTTAGATTACAAGGGTTATGATGTTACTTATGTAAGAAACTTTACAGATGTTGATGATAAAATTATTAAAAGAAGTAATGACGCAAATATTACGATAAAAGAGCTAACAGAAACTTATATAGATGCTTTTCATGAAGATATGCTTGCTCTTGGAATAAAAGATGTTTCTATTGAGCCAAAAGCAACAGAACACATATCAGATATGATAGAAATGATAGAAAATTTAATTAAAAATGGCCTAGCTTACGAAGCTAATGGTGATGTTTATTATGCTGTTGAAAAGTTTACAACTTATGGTGGTTTATCAAATAGAAATATTGAAGATATGTTAGCTGGAGCAAGAGTTGACATTTTAGAAGGTAAAAGAAATCCTCTTGATTTTGCATTATGGAAAACCTCAAAAGAAAACGAACCATTTTGGGAAAGCCCATGGGGAAAAGGAAGACCAGGTTGGCACATAGAATGCTCTGCTATGAGTACTAAATATTTAGGTAAAACCTTTGATATACATGGCGGTGGTAAAGATTTAGTTTTTCCTCATCATGAAAACGAGATAGCTCAAGCAGAGGGTGCAAATGGTCAAAAATATGTAAATTACTGGATGCATAATGGCTTTGTGAATATTGATGGTGCCAAAATGAGTAAATCTTTGGGTAACTTTTTTACCATCAGAAATCTACTTGAAAACTATGACAGTGAAATCATTAGATTTTTTATTTTATCTAATCACTATCGCTCTCCTATTAATTTCAAAGTTGAAAATTATAAAGATGAATCAGGAAATGATAAAGTTAGATTTATTTCTTTAGATGAAGTTGAAGAAAGATTATACAATATTTATGATGCTTTCGATAAAATGAACGCTATTATTAATGCTGATGGTAAAGAAGGAGCTAATTTGGATTCTGACTTCACATCAAAAATTTTAGAAAACTTTGAAAATGCAATGAACGATGATTTTAACACTGCAGCTGCACTAGGTGAGTTTTCTAAAGTAATAAAATTTATAAACGAAATAATCACAAAACCAAAAACAAAAATGAAAAATAAAAAAGCTACACTTAAAGAAGTTGCTCCTCAAGTTAAAGTAATTGCTGATATTTTAAATATTTTCAACAAAGATCCAAAAGAATTTTTAAATATGATTACTGAAAAAAGATTAAAATTAAAAAATATTGACAAAAATGATATTTTAAATTTAATTGAAGCAAGAAAATTAGCAAAACAAGAAAAAAACTATCAAAAATCAGACGAAATAAGAGAGCAACTCAACAAAATGGGTGTTATAATCCAGGATACTGCCAATGGTGTTGAATGGCGTTTGAAATAAACTATTTCTTAAATAATTAAAACAATAATAAGGGTTTAATATGAAATTTATAATAAGTATTTTAATCTCCTATATTTCATACCTTAAGTAAAAAATAAAATTATTAATTTAAACTGTTAAATAGCTTAGACTAAGATTTAATTTCAAGTGAAGACCTTGGGCTGAACGAACAACGGAAAACTTGTTTTACAAGGTTGAAGTTGCAAAAAAACAGATAAAAACCATTGAAAACATACTTAAATTAGTGTATAATATAGCGTTTAAAAGTGGATTATCAAAGATTTGATTAAGTAATTAAGAAAATAATTAAGAAAATGGAGGCTATAAATGTTTGATGTTATTTCGAGTGGATTTAAGAATGCTAAAAATAGATTTAAAGGGCAATCAGAACTTACAATAGAAAATATAAAACCAGCTCTTAGAGATATTAGACAATCCTTATTAGAAGCTGATGTTGAATTTAAAATTGTGAAAAAGTTTTTGAAGAATGTTGAAGAAAAAGCTCTTGGAGAAACAGTAAAAACTACAATTAAGCATAAAGGTGAAAAGCGTAAAATTAAACCTGCTGATGCATTTGTAAAAATATGTCAAGAAGAACTTGAAGCTTTAATGGGGCCAGTTGATACTTCTATAAACTATAGAGAAAAAGGGCCTTCTATTATTATGATGATGGGACTTCAAGGAAGTGGTAAAACTACAACTACTGGAAAATTAGCAAAAATGCTTACCGAAGAAGGTAAAAGAGTTTTACTTGTAGCAGCCGATATTTATAGACCTGCAGCTATTGATCAATTAAAGGTTATAGGGGATACATTAGATTTAAAGGTATTCTCAGAAGCAAACACAAGCCCACAAGATATTTGTTCTCATGCTGTTAATTATGCAATTGAACATAAATATAATTTACTAATCTTTGATACAGCAGGGCGACTTGCAATTGATGATAAATTAATGGGTGAGCTTGAAGAAATAGACAGAAGAACAAAACCTGATAACAAATTTCTTGTTATTGACTCAATGATAGGGCAAGATGCTGTTCATACAGCAAAAGAATTTAACAATAGGCTTGAAATAGATGGTGTAATCCTTACTAAACTAGATGGTGACGCAAGAGGTGGTGCAGCTCTATCAGTTAAAGAAGTTACTCAAAAACCAATTAAATTCTTAGGTATGGGAGAAACCTTTGATAAATTAGAAGTTTTTAGACCTGAAGGACTTGCATCTAGAATTTTAGGAATGGGTGATATCATTGGGCTTGTTAATGATTTTGAAAAAGTTGTTGATGATAAAGCCGAAGAAGATGCAATGAAAATGCTTTCTGGAAATTTTGATTTTTACGATTTTAAAAAACAAATGGGTATGATAGGAAAATTAGGGTCAGTAAAAGATCTCATGGCAAAAATGCCTATGGGCAATATGCAAATTCCTGATGAATTAGATGAAAGTACTTTTGGAAAAACTGTTTTTATGATTGATTCTATGACTCATAAAGAAAGACTTTACCCGGAAACAATAAATGAAAGCAGAATGATGAGAATATCTAAAGGTAGTGGGAGAAATCTAAAAGAAGTAAAAGAGCTTATGATGCAGTTCAATACCATGAAAAAAATGATGGAACAATTCTCTATGGGAAACACTGGTTTTTTAAAAAACATTCCAGGAATTAAGCAATTAATGCAGTTAAAGGATATGAAGGGAATGCTATCTGGTGGTGGCCTTGGTGACATGTTTGGTGGTGGTGGAATGCCAGATATGGGTGGAATGGAAAATATGTTTGGTAATATGATGGGGCAACAACAGACAGGCCAAGCTAAAAAGTCTAAAAAACAACCAAGAGTATTTAAAAGAGCCAATAGAGATAAAAAGAAAAAAATTGCAGCAAAATCTCGTAAAAAAAATAGAAAAAAGAAATAAAATCATAAATAATGTGTTTATTTATAGGTTTGTTATGAAGGATACCTAATGGAATGGGGTCATAAAATATATTTTTGGTTATTAACTATTATACCAATTTTGGTTATTTGGGGAATTTACTTCTTTAAATCTAAAATAAACAACTTTAATCTTCCTTTTGGAGTTTATTTTAATCAAATAAAAAAAAACACATCATACATAAAACTATATATTAAGTTTTCATTTTTTACACTAGCACTACTACTGCTTATATTAACACTAGCATCTCCTGCTTATGGAGAAAAATCTAAAATCGTTAAGAAGTCAGGAATTGATATAATTATTGCCCTTGATATTAGTCGTTCTATGTTAGCAGAAGATATTTCTCCATCAAGAATTGATAGAGCAAAAATGGAATTATCCCTCTTTATAAATAAATTAAAAAGTGATAGACTTGGGTTAATTGCTTTTGCTGGCTTAGCATATCCACAATCACCATTAACAATAGATTATTCTATAATTAAAACATTTCTTTCTTCAATGGAGATTGGAGATATTCCCGTTGGAGGAACAAATATTGAAATGGCAATAAATACAGCAATTAATATGTTTGATAATGGTACAAGAGGCGGAAATAGATCAAAAGTTTTAATTTTATTAACTGATGGCGAATCTCATGATGGAAAAGCAATTCGGGCTGCAAAAAAAGCAGCAGAAAAAGGAATAGTGATATATACAATAGGTATTGGGTCTAAAGATGGTGAACTGATACCAATAAGAGACAAAAACGGAAAGAATAAAGGTTATTTAAAAGATCATGGTAAACCTATTTTAACCAAATTAAATGATAATCTATTAAAAGAGATTTCTAGCATAACAGATGGTAAATATTATTCATTTAAAGATAATTCTCAAGATTTAGAAGGAATAATAACAAAAATATCTTTAATGGAGAAAAAAACATTAAAAGAAGAGTTTAGAATATTAAAAGAAGAGAGGTATCAAATACCACTTAGTTTTGCATTATTTTTTCTTTTACTTGCTTCATTTATTTCAGAGAGAAGTAATAAAAAAGAGAGGAAATCATGAAAAGGATTTTATTGATTTTATTAATTATTTTTAATATGGGCTTTTCTTTATTTGAAAAGGAGAATACCAAGGTAGAAAGAGGTAACAATTTTTTAAAAGAAGGGAAATTTAAAGATGCTACAGATAATTTTTTAAGCTCTCTTAAAGATGATTTATCAGATAAACCTTCTGTCTACTATAATCTAGGAAATACTTATTATAAACAAAAAAATTATCAAGAAGCAATAAATAATTATCTAAAATCATTGAAATCTAAGAATCAAGAAGTTAGAGACAACTCTTTTTATAATATGGGAAACTCTTATTTTAACTTAAAAAAATATGATAAAGCTTTAAAATATTATAAAAAATATGCTCATAATAATCCTAATGATATAAATGTTAAACATAATATTGAAGTTTTACAAAAAATTCTTAAAAAACAACAAAAACAAAATAAAAATAACAAAGACAAGAAAAACAAGAAAGACAAAAAAGACAAAAAAGATAAGAATAATAAACAAGATAATAAAAATAAAGAAAAGAAAGACAAAGATAGCAAAAAACAAAATCAAGATAAGAGTAAGGACGAGGCGTCGACTCGTCCAAAAGACAATAAAAATAAAGAAAAGAAAGACCAAAGTAAGGACGAGTCGTCGACTCGTCCAAAAGACAAACAAAATAAAGATAAAAAAGACCAAAGTAAGGACGAGGCGTCGACTCGTCCAAAAGACAAACAAAATAAAGATAAAAAAGACCAAAGTAAGGACGAGGCGTCGACTCGTCCAAAAGACA
>JAMOQH010000057.1 GCA_027064085.1 bacterium
TATTCCAAATTAAAATTATTAATTATAATATTTTCTATTGCTTCAATAGTCATATCAAAATCTTTTGCAATTTCTTGTATTGAACTACCTTTTTTATAAAAATTTAAAATACTTTTCTTTACTTTATTTTGAATTTCTTCTTCTCTTTCTAAAGCTCTTTCTCTTTCTAAAGCTCTTTCTTTTTCTTTTTGAGCTTTTTTACACCCAAACTCCTCTGCACTTTCAAGAGCACTTACCCTATCATGTAAAGAGGCTCTTCGCTAAGCCTTACTATATTAATGCAAACTTGTTATTTTATAATTCACAAGTTTTTATTTGAAACCTATTAAGTATCAAAAAAAATTATTGATTTTTTTTTAAGTAAGTTATATACTGCTAAATATTTGAGGTAAGGTATTTATGATAAAAGAAATATATACACAATTGTGCTTGCATAGCCAAATGAGTGGTATAAACACAATTGGGGTTGTACATTCGTTGTGTGGCATTCCCCACATCAGAGCAACCGATTAATTTCTGATACTAACGAAATAATGGGGATAATAAGAGCTAATATGACAGAATTTATAAAATATAAACAATTAAATATCAGGGATATAACTTTACGTTATTCTCAATTTAAAAGAAGTTAATATGAACTGGTTATGCAGATATTTATTAGGTCTTCCCGCAAGGAAACAAGATATTAAGGAACTTAAAACAAATTTTCCTGAATTAATTGATTATCTTGAAAAATTAAGAGAACTTCATTATCCATTTATTATTCATCCAAGAAAATTTACTGAAAATGATTTTAAGAAATGGATTTTAGCGAGTGACGAATTAGAAAAAAATAATGATACTTCTCTAAATGAATGTCCTTTTAGCAACTGTCCATTAAAAAAACAACAAGATATAAGTAATTCCCAAGAAAATGATTTACTAGAATTAATGACAATTGGTGGACATAAAAAAACACCAAAAGCATCTTTTTTTGATATGGTGAAAAAAGTTTATCAGGGAATTAATAATATAAAAAAAGTTATCTTAACCGACCCTTATCTAATCATTGATGTTAGTGCAGATGGAAATGAAGGCGGATTTAATAGTATAGTGGAGTATTTAGAAATTATAATTGACAATGCCGAAAGCAATTTTGAGTTGCAGATTTCACCTACATTAAAGAATGATAAAAATATTAACAATTTTAAAAGGTTAATAAAGAATAAATTCACCAATGTTAGTTTTTCGTATTATAAATCAAAATATAATTTTCACGATAGATTGTTAATTACTATTGATAGTCAAAATAATTATAAAGGAATATTTGGACCATCTTTTAATGGATTAAATAGTAATTCAATAGTATTATATGGTGAGTTAGAAACAAAAAACACAATGGATAGATTAAAAAAATGGTTTGAATAAATAACGACCACACAACAACGGCTATAAGCAATGCGAGCGTAAGTGATAAAATTGAAAACAATAAATAAAAATAAACGATATAACGATTTGGAAATGAAGTGCAATAAAAACCGAACTGCTCATAGCCAAGACCGTTGGAGCAATTGGTAAAAGAAATAAATTCACAAGTGTAAGGAGTGAATAATAAAACTATAAATCTTGATTAAAATCAAATGTATCTAACTATTTAACATCGTTTATAATTTGTTCTACTTCTTTAACAGATAATTTTAATGAAATGAATACTTGTTCTTTTGTTAAACCCATTTTTGATAAAATTAAAACAGCTTCTATTTTATCATTTAAAAGTTTTTCTTTGAAAAACAATCAAATAAATACATCAAAATTTAAACGGAACGGTTAAATTTTCAGCGTAAAATAAAATTTATTTTAGTTGTAGCTTACAAAAACTATTGTTTATTTAATTCATAAGAAGTTAAACCATCCCAATCTTTTGGACTTGCAGGCAAAAAATCCCCCTCTTTTTTAATTTTATTCTTATGAGTTCCTTTTTTATTACCAGGATAATAAGGAGCAGAACTATTCCAATGCTCAGGAGCCCACATCATTCCAGTATTTAAATAAGTAGGATTCGTAGACTTTATAATACCTGTATCACATCTTTTTGATGCACAAAATGAAGGAGTATCATAAGTAGAAAAAATAGCCCACCTGTAATCAAAACCACCCTTACCTACATCATAACGTCCCTGTGATGAAAAATACTTAAAACCAATTATCTGAATATTACTACTTGATGGATAAGTATCATATTCATTACCATCAGCATCAAGAAAAGCTAAGAATGTTGTTGCATGACCAGTACCATTTGTTCTGTTAAGACCAACAAAACCACCTGGCTTTAAATCTTCAAAAGGCATTGTTTCTCCCATTCCAAAATTCTTCAAAGCATCAGGAGTTCCAGAAGAATAATCATGATTTACCCATATATGTCCCTTTATATGACTACTATTTTGTATAGTCCAACTGTTAAGAGGCAGATAATCATAAACAGAATAGTCGCCCGTTTCTTCAGCATAAAGTTGCATTGCTGTTAAAACAACCTCCATTTGTGCAGACACACACATTGTCCTTGCTCCACCTGAACGGGTAATTATCCCATAATGTCCTTCTTCGTTTATATCACTATCTCCATATTCAATATCATGAGTTAAATTAGCACTTGCATAACCAAGTAACTTGTAATTTGCATATAAATAATCAACAGCCTCTAAAATATAATAATTAAAATACAAGCTATCATTATTACTACCAATAGGATTAACAACAATACTCAAATTATATTGCCCTTCCATAACATCACTACCATCAACATAACTATCCATAACAAGATAGTAATCACCTGGCTCAAGCCTAGAATAAACCGAATAATTTCCCCTTTCTATTAAAAAACTATTATCTGTTGTATTCAGTGAAGAAATTAAATGTACATCAATATCAGTACCATCTGGCTCTGGATTTTCTATACTTGCAATAAACCTTGCAGGTTCTGTTAATTTAAAATGGTAAATATATTCATGCCCACCCTCATTTAATTCGTTAGGAGGGTAACTATCAAAAAATGAACTTTGAGCATTTTTTGTATCTCTTAAATCACTGTAGTTAAATGGTAAACTTAATGTTCCAAGTTCTATTGGTTCATCAATAGTACCTGCATAATCAGGAGTGAATTCAACTGTTAAATTATAATTACCAGCTAATACTTCATTGTCGGAATTAACATAGGTATCCATTACTATATAATAAACGCCCTGATTTAAAGTTGCCTCTACTTGATAATGCCCTCTTGAAATTAACTTAAGCGGAGTTATCGATTTTAACAAATGAATATCAATATCTGTATTTTCTGGTTCTGGAAAATCAATATATGCTTTTACCTTTGTTGTTTTATCTATTTTAAATATATAATAATATTCAGGTCCACCTTCATTTAAAGTATTTGGTGGATAGTTATTTATTAATGAATATTGTGAATTTTGGGTATTCTGCTGATTTGTATAAGTTTGTGAAGTATCTATTATAAATGGGTGAATCTGACTACCATCTTGCTCTTCACAAGCATCACCAATACCATTACTATCAGTATCTGCTTGTGTTGGATTAGCGATATCCTTACAATTATCAATATCATCACTGACACCATCACTATCATTATCATTTTGGGTATCAATAGGTTTACATTCACCATTAACTTCATAATATCCCGCATCACATTTTAACTTACACTCTCCATTAATATATTCATATCCAGCATCACATTTTAGAACACATTCACCTGAAATTTTCTCATAATTGTTATTACAATACCATAAGCAATCATATACATCAGGGACATATTTTTCTCCATTATATATTTGCTCTATTTTACCATCTTTATTTATATCTTCCCAGTGACTATTATTAGGTTTTTGATTTGGACAATTTATTATTTTTTTATCTCCCTTACAAATAGAATCATTGCAATCTTTAGAGGTTTTATTTTGTTCTGTACTACACGAAATAATAAAAATTGAGAATAATAAAAATATTATTTTTTTACGATAAAGCATCTTTATCTCCTAAAACCGGTAAAGTAAAAGTAATGGTTAAACCCTTTTTATCATCATTATTTTTTGCCCATATATTACCATTATGTTTACTGATTATTTCTTTACAAATGGATAAACCTAAACCCTTTTCTGTTATTTTATTTTGAGAATTAGTACAAGTATAAAATCTTGTAAACATTCTATCTAATTCATATTCTTCAACACCAACACCATCATCAATTACATTAAATATAACATTATCATCATCACTCAAAATCTCTATTAAAATATTTGGATTATAATTAGAATGCTTTATAGAATTATTGATTAATTCAATAAGCACCATTTTAATATTCATTGAATCGCAATATATATATCTAATTGGAGTCACAATATTAGTTTCAACATTAATATCATATTTATTTCTTATTTCTAAAATTAAGGAGTTTAGTAAACTTATTATGTCTGTTTTGTAAAACTTAAATTTTATACCATTTAAATCCAATTTTGCTAAAAACAACATATTTTTAACTAGTAAATTTAGTGATTCTCCACTTGTTTTTATATTTTTAAGTATTTTTTTTATATCATTATTGTTTAATTTTCTTTCAATTATTGACGCACTGTTTAATATTATATTTAGAGGAGTAAAAAACTCATGAGAAATATTAGACAGAAACTCTGATTTTGCCATATTCGCATTTTCAGCTTCTTTTTTGGCAGCACTAAGTTCTATAGTTCGGCTTTCAACTTCTTTTTTGAGTTCTTTATTATATTTTTTTAAACTTTCTTTAGCTTCTACCTGAGATGTAATATCTTGGATAATTCCTAATGATTTTATAGGAAAACCATCTTTATCATATTTTATAATCTTTCCTGTTGAATTAACCCAGATAAACTTATCTTTATTTACATGTATTCTATAAATGTTAACAAGTAATGCATTGGACTTACTTTTAATTATTTCGTTAAGTTCTGTTTGAATTCGTTTCCAATCCTCCGGATAAACTATTTCTTTCCACTTTTTTAACGGAATAACATTAGTATTTAAATTCAACATCTTTTTAAGAGTATTGCTTATATTAAAAATTTTTAATTCTCTATTATATTCCCAAACCCCAACCCCAATAGACTTAAAGGCCTCATAATATATAAATTGAGTCTCTAATATCCTTTGCTCTAAAAGATGCCTTTCTGTAATATCTTCTTGATATAATGAATATCCTTCTAGCCTTCCAACTGAATCGAAATTTGGCTTAATTGTATTTTTATACCACTTTTTAAAAGGCTCTTCTTTAAAACTTATGTATTCACAACTACTTTTACTTGTTTTTGCATATTCAAATTGCTTTTTGAATATATTTATGTTTTCTTTATCTAGTATATCAAAAATAATTAGCTCATTATATTCTTTACCTAAATTAGAAATCTTTATATAGTGATTTTTATCAGCATAAATTAACTTACCGGGTAAAACTTCTAAAAAATTATTAAACATTATAAAATCCAACAATAACATTGTAATTCTATATTAAAATTATAAATTTTTCAATAAAATAGAATAAAAAAACAGATATTTTACATTTACGACAAAAAATTATTGACATTATGCTAAGTTACACTTATTTTATATATTAACATAGGAGGTGTATGCAAGCACTAGCTTTTATTTTAATTATAACAATTTTAATATTTATACATGAATTCGGACACTTTATATTTGCAAAATTATTTGGAGTTAAAGTTGTAAAATTTTCAGTTGGTATGGGACCTGAAGTATTAAAATATCAGGGAAAAGAAACTAAATATGTAATATCAATAATACCTATTGGAGGCTTTGTTTCCATGTTAGGACATGACCCTTCAATAGAAATAACAGAAGCTGATAAGGGTCGTTCTTTATCAGATAAAAAAAACTGGCAAAGATTTTTAATTATGGTTGCTGGTCCTGGTTTTAATTTATTATTTCCTTTTTTATTATATTTTATATATGCAGTATTCTCAACGAAACACCTTTCAGCACAAGTTGGTCAGGCAGGCATTAATAGCCCTGCATATAAAGCTAACTTAATCTCAGGAGATATAATTACCTCCATAGATAAAAAACCTGTTAGATATTGGAGCGATATATCGAGGATTGTAACACCAAATCCTGGTAAAAAAATGAAAGTTAAATATTTAAGAAACAGTAAAATATATGAAACTTATATCACAGCAACAAAAGAAAAAAATACAGATAAAATAAAAACGAGTGAATATGTTGGTAAAATTGGAATCACACCTTATTTAGATGCTCCTATTGTATTTATTGAAAACGACCAAAATACTAAGCTCAAAAATTTTGATTTAATATTAAAAATCAATAAAAAAACAATAAAAGAAACAAGGGAATTAAATCAATTTAAAAACTTAGAAACAGTCAACATAGAAGTTCTTAGACCTAAACCATTAAATTCAAATATTTTTGATTTTTTTACACTTGAAAAAGTTATACTGACCAATGTCTCAACAACTTTTATAAATAATTTATTAAATCCAGAAATGGCAATTTGGTGGGTTCATCCTAGCTCTGTTGCATATAAAGCAGGATTTAAAAAAGGTGATTATATACTTTCTGTTAATAATAAAACATTTAAATATTGGACATTTTTACAACATTACTTAACAAGACAAAAAGATACTAAAGAACTTATATTTAAAATACTAAGAAATGGTAAAAAAATTGAAATAAAAACTAAACAAAAACTGGTAAAAGGAGAAAGAGTTACCCAATCTTCATATTATGAATTAGGAATATCCACTTATTTTATAAAAGAAGCCAATCAGATTATTCCTTATATTGAAAGTAAAACTCCTATCAGTGATGCTTTTAGCGAAATGATATACCAAACAACAACAATGACATCATTAGTTTTTAAAGCCGTCATAGCTCTTGTTACAGGAAATATTTCATTTAATCACTTGGGCGGTCCTATAATGATGTATGAAGCATCTGGAATCGCATTATCTTATGGCTGGTTATCTTTACTGAAATTAATGGCAATATTAAGTATAAATTTAGGTTTATTAAATTTACTCCCAATTCCTATGCTTGATGGAGGTCATATCTTGTTTATTATTGTTGAATCAATAAGGCGGAAACCTGTGAATCAAAAATTTAAAGAAGTAGTTAGTTTTGTCGGAATAATGATTTTAGTTACAGTAATGATTCTAGTTTTCAAAAATGATATTGAGAATTTTATTTTCAAATAATTATAATTTTATTCTTTTTTGGTATTTTTATTGGTTATTTATCTAAAACACGACTTAATGTATCAGTACTAGCATTTCTTTAATTAAGAATCAAATTTTAGTTAAGCAAATTAATAAAAATCAAAAATACACCGATATTATTATATAGTAATAGATGAGGTCTCATGGAAGTATTTACTGATAATAATCTTGAATTGCTCTATAAAGTACTTTTAGAGCATTCAGATTTTGGAATTTTGATTTCAGATGAAAATGGTAAAATAATTGAAGTCAATAAAAAAGCACTAGAAATGTTGGGTTCTCCATCAAAACAATTAACCATGAAAATAAATTTATTTGATTTTAAACCACTAAGCGTATTAGGATTTTCGGATAATTTATTTGATACATTAAATAAATTTATTAAAACAGAAGGAGAAAATAAATATACTAGCAAATGGAAAAAAGATATTTATTTAGGTTATAAAATTTATCCTGTTCAAATAAATAACAAAAAATATGCTAAAATAATTTTAGAAGATTTAACTAAAATAACTAAAATAAAAAAGAAATTCAAAAAACAAGAAAAAATACTTATCAACACTTTTAATACTCTTGAGGATTTAATTATTGTGATAGATAATGAATTTAATATCATTACTTCCACATGGGAAGATGCTAGGCTCTTAAATGCTCTTGGTGAAGAAAATAAATGTTACAATACATTTTTTGGTTCTGAATCACCATGTAAAGACTGTAAGGTAAAAAAAGTATTTGAAAATAGAGAAAGTATAACTTATGAAAAACATGAGGAAAAGGGAAGATACTACGAAATAAAATTAATCCCAATTTTTGATTCTAATGGTGAAATAGAGGCGATTATAGAACATTATCATGATATTTCAGAAATGAAAAGAAAGGAAATTAAACTTAAAAAACTAAAAATGGCTATTGATAGATCAGATGAAACAATAGTAATAACAGATGTAAATGGAATTATTGAGTTTACTAATCCAGCCTTTACAAAAATAACTGCTTATACACAAGAAGAAGCAATTGGGCTTAATCCTAATATATTAAAGTCAGGTGTTCACAGTAAAAAATTTTATAAAAAATTATGGGATACTATTAGTTCTGGTAAAGTATGGAGAGGAAATTTTACAAATAAAAAGAAAGATGGAAGTTTATACCAGGAGGCAGCAAGTATTAACCCTGTTTTTGACAAAAAAGGGGAAATTATTAACTATATTGCAGTAAAAAGAGATATTAGTAATGAAATTAAACTACAAAAGCAATTAATTGAATCTCAAAAAATGGAAAGTATTGGCATTCTTGCATCTGGTATTGCTCATGAGATTAATACCCCCTTACAATATATTATGGATAATTTAACTTTCATAATGGATAATTTTAAAGAATTAAAAAAATACAAGAGTTTTATACATGCTCAAATTAAGTTAAATGAAGATATTAGAAAATATCAGGAAGAAATTGATATTGAATTTGTTGTTTCGGAAATCCCCAAAGCGTTAAAAGATAGTTTAGAAGGAGTAAAAACAATAAAAAACATAATAAACTCAATGAGAACTTTTTCTTATAAATCAGAAAATAAACAAATTATAGAAGATATCAATAAACACATAATTGCAACAACTGAAATTTCTAAGAATTATTGGAAAAACATATTAGATTTAAAATTAAACTTATCAGATAATTTACCTAAAATAAAAGTAAATACCAGTAAATTAAATCAAGTTTTTTTAAATTTAATTATAAATGCAGCTGATGCAATAAAAAATGATAAAAATAAAGATAAAAAAGAGAATAAATTAATAATTTCATCGTATATAGAAGATTATAAGCTTATAATTTCCTTTGAAGATACTGGAATAGGTATTGATGAGGAAAACAAGGATAAAATCTTTGCTCCTTTTTTTACAACAAAAACTATTGGTAAGGGTACTGGGCAAGGGTTATCAATATCTTATAATATAATTGTAAATGAACATAATGGAAATATGTATTTTGAAAGTAAAAAATACAAAGGAACTACATTTTTTATTGAATTACCTTTAAATTTGGAGACATTATGATAAAAAAAACAAAAATATTAATGGTTGATGATGATATTAGAATCCTAAGTGGTTATAAAAGAATTTTGGGTAAAGACTTTGATATTAAAATGGCTCATGACCCTGTTGCAGGGCTTAAAATTCTAAAATCTGAAGATGATATTGCTGTTATTATTTCTGATTACATGATGCCTAAAGTTGATGGTAATTTATTTTTTGAAGTTGCAAAAGAAATATCTCCTGACTCTGTTAGAATTATGTTAAGTGGAAATGCTGATTTAACAACTGCTGTTGATGCTATCAATAAATCAAATGTTTACAAATTGCTTATAAAACCTTTTCCTGCTATAGAATTAAAAAAAATTATTTTTGAGGCAATAAAAATATATAATAAAAATATGGAACTTAAGGATATTGAAGATAATATATTTTTAGTCGCCTCAAGTATTATAAAGAATCTAGTTGCAATGTTAAGCCCAAGAGATGGTTTTTTTATTAATAATATTACATATATATCCAAAATTATTGTTAACAAATTACCTTATCAAAAACCTAAAAAAATAATAATAGCCTCTTATTTATCTCAACTAGGTTTTATTAATTTACCTAATGAAATTAAATCTAAAAAATATAACAAAAAACAATTAAAACAAGATGAGGTAAAGGCATTAGAAGAACATCCTATTTTTGCTAAAAAAATTGTAATGAAGAAAGCTTTTTTGATAGATATAGCAAATGGTATTTCGTATCAAAATAAAACATTTGTACAAGCATCAACAATAAAAGATAAATTAACTGCAGATATCGCTATGGTTTTAAGGGCTGCAATAGACTACACACTTGATTTAATTTACTATGATTCAAACAAACGAGCTATTAAAGAATTAAAAAGAAATTTTATGTTGTATGATCCCAAAATTTTAAAAGTTCTAGAAGAATATGTTTTATCTTTGGACGAAAATTATAATATTGTTGAAATATCTCCTATGGATGCTAAAGAAGGTATGATTATTGCTAGAGATTTTTTTAATACTTCAAATGAATTACTTATTACTAAAGGTTCTATTGTTACAGCTCCAATAAAACTAAAATTAATTACAAGCTGTCATTTTAATATGTGTAAACAAAAATTATTGGTTAAAATAAAAGAAACTTAAATTACATATAACTATAAATTATTTCTTGACAAACTTATAACTAAAAATATATTCTACGAAATATAAATTTCCAGGGGGATTAATGAGTTTCAGAGTTTTTATTTTACTTACTTTTATTGCTATTTCGGAAGTATTGTTTTCTGCAGGTTATACCTTACCTTTATTTGGCCCTAGAGATACTGCAAGAGGAGGAGCAAGTATGGTTAAATCTGATGATTTAACTGCAAACATTAATAACCCTGCCAATATTATTAAATTAAAAGGAATTAATAGTTTCATAGGCTTAGCAGTAATAAACACTTCTGGTACTGCTGATTATTATGATAGAGATATAGAAAATGATGTTACTATGTATAAACCAATTTCTAATTCTCCTGACCCATTTTTCAATCCGACTATTGCCATTTCTGATAATTTTGGAGTAAAAAAATTTAATTTTTCACTAGCTTTTCATGGTCCTTATGCTCCTGATTATAACTACGACAAAAAATGTTCTAGAGGAGCACCAAGTTGCCCCAATAGATATTCTCTTTATGAATCAGATATTACACTTGCTAATGCACAATTTACTATAGCTTATCAAATTCTAAAAAACTTATCTTTTGGAATTGGATTAAAATTAACTTATATAAATTTTAAATATAATTTAGATTTAATAAATTCTAATGATAATGAATTAAGCTTATTAACGGGCCCTTCTAAAATAGGAGAAACAGATGCAAATTTAAAGTTTGATGTAACAGACCCAATTAATTTTAACGCAATTTTGGGTTTAACTTATGAAATCAACAAATATCTTTCTATATCAGCAACATATCAAACCCCAATTTCTGTTAATGCAGACGGAACAATGGATACAAAAATTTACAAAGACTCAAAAGCATTAACAGTTAATAACACAAAAATAGAAGGTAATAAACTAAATGTAAAATTAGAATTACCTCACCAATTTGGTTTAGGTTTTTTATTTGAAATCAAAAATACTTTTAATATAGAATTAGACTTTAACATGGAATTATGGTCTGTTCATGATAAAATCACAATAACACCTAAAAATGTTTATGCAAAATATAAAGCAATTGGTATTGAAAAAAGTATAAAACTTAAAGCTATTTCTCAAAAAAAGAATTGGAAAAATACATATAATATAAGTTTAGGTGGAGATATTATATTTTTAAATAATACTTTTATCTTATCACTTGGGGCATTTTATGAAACGGGGGCAATTCCTGATGAATATTTTGATATTAGTATCGTTGATAGTGATAAATTAGGAGTAGGAATAGGCTTTAGCTATACTTGGAATTTTTTAACTTTTAATACATCATTTGCTTATGTAGATTTTTTACCAAGAGATATCACAAGTTCAGAAGTTCATCCAGGTAATGCATTGCAAAGTGATTATCCTAGTGATTTTATTGTTGGCAATGGTAAATTTGATACAGATATACTTGTGTTTTCCACAGGATTTACTGCCAGATTCTAAAATATTAATCTCTCTTACTTGCACATTTACTTAATTCAAGCTATACTATTAGTGTGAAGAACAAGGAGGGGGTTTTATGATAATAGTAACTATTGATTTGATTGCCTTGTCTAGCTCCTCCTTGGGAACAGGGATATTGTAACTTAAGATTTTAGAACAAGGAGGGCTATGTATTTAGCGCCATTAAATTATAATAGATTTTTTAAAAAAGTCTTTGGCAAAAAAAGGATTGCAAAAGCATTTTTAGAAGATTTTTTAAATATTAAAATAAAAAGAATAGAAATTTTAAATGATAAAAACTTTATAACAGATAAATCTCTTCCTGTTGAGTTTGACTATAGATGTGAACTTGATAATGGGGAGCAAATTATAATTGAAATGCAACAGTGGTATAAAACGGATATAATAAAAAGATTTTATTTGTATCATTCATTATCTACTTCACTACAATTAGAGAAATTAGAAGAAAAGGTTATTTCTATTGATGTAGAAACAGGAAGTATTATCAAAGATAAACTTTATAACGATTTAAAACCTAGTATTACTCTTATTTGGATGGTTGATGATAACTTAGGTTTCAAAGAAGAAGATTTTATTGTATTTAAAATGGGAGTTGAAGAATTAGATGATTTTATAAAAGACGATAAATTATGGAATGATCCTATTGAAAATATACTTAAAGAAAGAAAAAGAATTTTAGAGCTTAAAAACAACAATACCAAAGATTTGGGATTTTTATCTAAAAATAAATTAATTTTTATATTTCAAAAAAATATAGTTAAGAACTTAAAAAATAAAAAGAATAAGAATTCAGGAGAATATCCTAAATGGTTTGATTTTGCTAAAAAAACTAAAAGTAAAAAAAATAAAAAGTCAGATTTTACAGAATACAAGAATGACAAATTATTTATCGATATTATGAATATGCTTCTAAAAGATAGATTAACCCAAGATGAAATTAAATATATCACGAAAGAAGAGGAGTTAAAAGAAGCTTATATTAAATATACATCTGTTATACTTGAAGCTAAAAAAGAAGCTCAAGAAGAAAAGAGAAAAGCTCAAGAAGAAAAGAGAAAAGCTCAGGAAGAAAAGAGAAAAGCTGATGAGTTTCAGAAAAAATTAGAAGAGGAAAGAAAAAAAACAAAAGAACAAATGAAGGAAGCCGTTTTAGATTTATTTAAAATGGGTTTAACAAAAGAACAAATTGCAAATTCTTTAAAGTTATCTATTAAGGAAATAGAAAAGATTATTAAAAATTAGTATTTTTTATTTCTATGATTATACTTTAAATCTAATTATTTAATTAATAAAAACAAGTGATTACAAGTATTGATAATTCATTTAAACATATTTTCATTTATAAATGTGTATTGATAAATGATAAAGTTGCTATTTTTTTTATATTTAATACTTTTAAAATATATTATTTTACGGTAATGTATAACATTACTTGGGAGGATTTATGAAAATTTTAATGTTAATATTTTTAGTAATAACAATACCATTATTTTCTAATGAATATAAAGAGTATGTCATAAAATTTAAAAACTACAATACTAACATTATAGAAAGATATAAAAAAGATTATGATATGAAAAAATATTTTTCTCTTAGCAATGAAAAACTCCTTGAGCTAAAATTAAGTGGAGAAAAGTTAAGTGGAAATAAGTTAAATGATTTAAGAACATATTTTCTAACTAATTTAACTCAGCTGGAGTATAGAAATATAAAAAAAGATAAAAACATCTCAATAAGTTATGAAAATATCAAAAATATACCTAGACCTATAGCAGAAGATATTGCTCCTGTAACAAGTAACTGGGTAAATAGCCAAGGCTATATTGATGATTTTGAGCATAATAGTGGTCTAAATGCTAAATATGGATGGCAATTTGTTGGTGGAAAAGGAAAAAATGTAACAGTTGTTGACATTGAAGGAGGTTGGACTACCGACCATGAAGATTTAGGTATAGAAGATGCAAATTTATACGATGAAAACGGTATTAATTTAACAGGAACCCCAAAAGATGGAGAAGAACATGATAATAATCATGGAACTTCTGTTTTAGGTGAAATAGCCTCTGTTGATAATGCTTATGGTACAACGGGTATTGCCCACAAAGCAAATATAAAAGTTTTAAATGATTATTCTAAAGAATATGGTTATAGCACTGCAGATGCAATTTTGCGTGGTATTTCAGTACTAGATATTGGTAGTGTTATTTTATTAGAATCTCAAAAAGGTGGACCTAATTATCATTATGATGAAAATAATCCCAATAGTCAATTTGGTTTAGTACCTGACGAATGGTATCAAGCAGAATTTGATGCTATTAAAACAGCAACTTCTAATGGCTTTATAATTATTGAAGCTGGTGCAAATGGTGAACAAAACCTAGATGACCCTATTTACAGTACTTGCAATGGTAATAACAACACATTTTGGGGAGATAAAAGTGGTACTCAACCTTGTTTTGATATTAATACAAGAGATAGTGGAGCAATTATTGTTGGTGCAGGAAATCCTCCAAGTGGAAATTATGGTATTCCAAGGGAAAAAATGTATTATACCTCTTATGGTAAAAGAGTTGATGTTCAGGCATGGGGAATGGAAATATACACTACAGGTTATGGAGATGTTTTTTACCCTAATAATGATGATAGACAAGCTTATACTAAGCAATTTGGTGGAACTAGTGGAGCAAGCCCTATGATTACAGGTATTGCCGCAGTATTGCAAAGCCGATATAAAGAAAAAAATAATGGCCAAACGCTAAGCTCTATTCAAATAAGAGAAATTTTAAAAAATCCAAATAAT
This sequence comes from bacterium, assembly GCA_027064085.1. Taxonomy (GTDB): domain Bacteria; phylum UBP6; class JAFGXH01; order JAFGXH01; family JAFGXH01; genus JAMOQH01. The sequence goes on from JAMOQH010000057.1 coordinate 14,763, forward strand.
TCAAGGCCCCAAAATGGAGATGAAACTACAGAACACATAGGACCACAACCAGATATAGAATTAATTTTTAGAAATTACTTAAATGATGTATATTCTTGTAACCCTAGATGTAATGATTGGGAATATTGTGAGCAAGATAATGCTATTTGTAAAGTTCAAGATAATAGATGTAATAAAAATGAAGATTGTAATAGTGAATTAGATTGTAAAATAACTACTCATACTTGCGTTGACCCCTGTACTTTATTAGAATGTAAAGATTGGGAAAACTGTAATGCTCAAGCAAGAAAATGTGAATTAAAAACAGGAATGTGTAATAATAAAAGTGATTGCGAAGAAGAAGAATACTGTAATCCAGTAACTAATCAATGTATAGATTATTGTAAAAACTTAACATGCCAAGAAAACAGTACTTGTACTAGAACAGAAGATAAATCTTATGCAGAATGTGTTTGTGATACTCATTATTTAATAAATGATAATGGAATTTGTGAATATGTTGCACCTAAACCAGTTAAAAAGCCTAAAGATGATGATAGCTGTTCGTTTTCAAGTAATGGGAGTTATTTAAATTTAATATTTATTATGTTTTTTCTTTTTTTACTTAGTAAAAAAAGCTATAATTTAAAAAATAATTCTTAAT
>JAMOQH010000058.1 GCA_027064085.1 bacterium
ATATTTTTGTACTCAACCGTTGTACTACATATTTATTTTTCATGAGACCCCTTTTATTTAGGTAAAATTATGTATTATAAATATAATAAACATATAGGATTAAAACATGAGTGATTTAAAATTAGATTTCAAGAAGCACAAAAGCTTATTAGATAAAATATTAGAGGGAAATGTAATTTTATTTACAGGAGCAGGTTTCTCTTTAACAGCTAAAGTAAGAAAAGACCCTATTCCTACAACAAGTGTTTTAGTTGATAAAATTATAGAAGAATTATTAGAAGAACCTGATTTGGAAACTATCGAACGAATACATTCTAGAAAATCATTTCAACAAATATGTCAAATGGCAATCAATAAAGTAACTGAAGAACAATTTAATAACTTTTTAGTCCGAAAATTTAAAAATACAAATCCTGCAGATTTTCATTATCATTATGCATCTATTAACTGGAAGGAAATTTATACTCTCAATATCGATGATTTAATGGAAACCATATACAGAGATACAGATATTGAATTACAGGTATATAATACTCACTTAAAACCTAATAATTACACAGGTGACAATATTGTGAACTATTATAAATTACATGGTGATGTTAATAATAAAAGTGAAGGATTTGTTTTTGCTAGTAATCAATATCTTAATAAATTAATGATAAAAGATTATGCGTATAATTATACTCAATTTGCTGAAAGGTTATACCATGATAATATATGTATGATTGGTACAAATTTAAATGAAATAGATTTGGATGTTTATATTGAAAAATTTGGTAAAGGAATGGGCAGTCAAATTCCAAAAGACAAACTTTATTATATTAATCGAACTATTTATAAAGAAGATATTTCTGAACTAGAAAGAAAAAATGTTATATGCATTGAAGAAACAGCAGAATCTTTCATAGAAAAAATCATTGAGTATGCTGAAAGTAAAGAAATTGATATTATAAAAAATGAGAAAAAAAATCCTATTAGAATTGTTAAAAAAATAAGTTTAGCAGAAAAGTTAGATAATTTAGGTTTCAAAATAGAAAATGATTTATCATCTTCTTTTACAGAAAAAGCAATGTTAACTCATAAAGGAATACACTTTTATACTGGATTTGAGCCTAAATGGATTGATATAGTAACTAATATTGATGCTATGTTAGATAATACAGAAGAAGCAATTATTAAAATAAATGATAATAATACTTTTAATTTATTACTTTTAGTAGGTAAATCGGGTAATGGTAAAACAACAAGCTTAAAGAGAATAATTTATAATTATTCATTAAATAGTGATTACATTGTTTTAACACATAAAGTAGAGTTCGAAATAAATGATGCTATTGCTGTAAAATTAGCAGACACATTAAATAAGCTAAAAAAACGAATTGTTTTAGTATTTGATGATGGAAGTTGGGCATTAAATTTTATATCATATTTATATCAATATATTGATGAAAGCACAAGTATTACTATTTTAGTATCTTCAAGAATCCCAGAATACTATAAAGAAATGAGAAACATAAGTAATATTCCTAATGATGTAATTAATTTTGACCATATGCTATCAAAGTTAAATGCAGAAAGAATAATTTTAAAACTTGAAGAAAAAAGTTATATTGGAGAATTGGCTCAATTTAATACCCTTGAAAAGAAGATTAAGTATTTTATTAAAAATTCTAAAAATTCTAAAAATTCTAAAAATTCACAAAATGATTTATTTTCATGTTTAATACAATCTATTAAAGGAGATGGGTATTATAATAAATTAAACGACCTAATAAAAAGTAATATGCAAAAAAAAGAAAATGCTTTATTTTTAATTGTCTTATCAATTTTTGATAGTTTTGGGTCTTTTCCATTGCCTTTACAGTTATTTTTCAATATTTTTCAAGAGAAAATTACAAATTTGAAACAAACTGTTTCAGAATGTTCGGACTTATTAAACCATAATGAAGTAAAAGATTATGATAATTTACATTATAATGTTAGACCAAGAGGTTCATTTGTTACAAAAAGAATATTATCTACTTACAAAAATTATTTTAAACAAAGTGATATTTTTAATATAACAAAAGAAATATTAATATATATATCTTCCAATTATAATGTTAATCATAATAAAGGAAAAACACTTTACACAGAAACAACACATGCTCTTCTAATTTCAAAATTATACTACAAAGCATTTAATATAAAAGATAGATTTGTTTTTGATGAATTTTATCATTCTTTAAGTCCCTACTTTAGTAATACTTCTGACTTTTGGTTGCAATATGCAAAAATGGAAATGAAATTAAAAGATTTACCATCAGCAAAAATTCATTTAGAACAAGCAAGTGCTTTAGCTCCAAACTCATATAAAATTAAACATACCATTGGTCAATGGTATATGTTTAATTCATGTGAGATGAGTACATATAAAGAAGCTTTACAAGAATTTATTATTGGTGAGGAAATTATGAATGAGCAATTAAAAATAAATGATGCTTATCCTGTCCATTCATACATTGATGGATATATGTTATTGCATAAAAAATTCAATTTTCAATTAGAACCGTCTAAAATAAGAAATTTATATACTTTAATTAAAACTTCATTAGAAAAATTTGATAATCATGCTTTATTATTAATAATATGGAAAAAATTCTACAATTTTTTAAAAATAAATAATAAATTAAATTTAATTAAAATATCACTTGATGAATTGCAACTTATTGATAAAATTGATATTAATAAAGATGCTGATGAACAGTATAAAATTTAACTGCTATTCAAAAGTACAACAAAACAGAGTATCCAATAAATTCCCTAGCGGAAATTTATCGGCTATCTTCGACCGTTATACATAAAGGAGTAACTATATTTTATGAATTTAAAATGCACAAAAAAACTATTGGATATATTAAAAGTTAAACAACTAAATGAAAGTATATTACTGAATACAAATAAAGATATTGAGGATTGGCATTGTAATATA
>JAMOQH010000059.1 GCA_027064085.1 bacterium
TGAAGCAATTGATCTGCTTAATATTCCAGCTGGTGTAGAAGAGATTGGTGTATTTGAGAATGGAATATGCCTTGGTGCGGTAGTTGTTCAAGATAGTTCAGAGCAGGTCTTGGTTTATAGTGATGCCGTGAATAGAGACGCAGGTGATTTCACTTTTGAATTATTTACTGGTGCTAGATTTACAGAAAAGATCAAAAAGTATAAAGTGCTAAATTTTCGATCTGGTGAATTTGAATCTAAGCCGCTCACCGCAGGTAGAAATGAATATTCTGTAATAAGATTTAATTCAGATTATGATGATAATTCTGAAGAAATTTTTCCAAAAACTGAAGTATTCAATAACTATCCCAACCCATTTAATACGTCAGGTGCCGGACGTAGTCCAAGTACAACAATATCTTTTAACCTAGGTACAGAACAGAAGATAGAACTTGATATTTACAACAGTAAAGGTCAAAAAGTAAAAAAAATCTATTTTGGAATAGCTGAAAAAGGTAAACATTCAATAGTTTGGAACGGCACCGATTCTAATAATAAAACTGTCGTATCAGGTGTTTATTTCTATAAGCTTAAAACACAACAAGAAACATTTAATCGTAAAATGCTTTTGATGAAGTAGTGATCCGGCTTAGCCGGATCAGCGCAAACAAGTTAATGTGGCTAATGTCATATTAACGGTTTGTCAATACAATGAATCATAAGAATTATCGGAAAACATTTCGTAGGCAAGAATACCATATTCTCGCCTACTGAAAAGGAAAATCTATGAAAATTAAACTTTTGCTCTTTGGTTCGTTAAGTTTGTTTTATTCGTTGCTAATTGGTAATACTTACGAAATCAAACAAGATGGATTAGGAGATTTCACAACTATTCAAGCTGGCATAATAGCTTCTACTCATAATGACACAATCTTAGTTTATCCAGGAATATATCATGAAAATATTAATTATCTCGAAAAATCAATAACAGTAACTTCACTGTATTCAATAACTCAAGTAGACTCAATAATTGACCAAACGATTATTGATGGTAATAATATCGGACGTTGTGTAAAAATTGAAAATTGTCTAGATGCTTCTTTAATTGGCTTTACTGTACAGCATGGTAAATGTACTTTAAATTCAACTTTATCTTCATTTGGTGGTGGAGTTTTGGTAATAGCTTCAAATAATATTATTCTTGCAAATAATAAAATCACTAACAATATAGCCACAGCTGGTGGTGGTCTTAGTTTAGTTGGTTCAAGTGTAACATTATCTTCAAATATTATTTTTTTAAATAAGACTACTTCAAGTGGTGGAGGTGGTATTAATATACAAGGTAATATCTATACAAATATTATTTTTGATTCTGAAAATCTAAATAGCATTTATTCCAATCATAGTGCAACAGGCACTGATATCTATATTTATGATAATATTTTAATGGCTACATATGATATCGTTGTTGATACATTTACTGTAAACAATCCAGGTAACTATTTTATTGCTTATGATTATAATTACAATTTTTCTTGTGAAAATTATATTTTTGATGAAATTGATGCAGATTTATATGTTTCTCCAAATGGTGATGATAATAATAGTGGATTGAATCCTGAAGCCCCACTAAGAACTATTTCTTATGCACAAACTCGTATTAAAAGCAATTTAGAAAATCCCAATACAATTAATCTTGCATCTGGGACATATTCGACATTCTTAAATGAGCAGTTATATCCAATTGGAATAAAAAATCATATAAAAATAGTTGGTGAATCAAAAGATAATACCTTCTTAGATGGCGATAATGAATATACATTTTTTAAATTCGATCTTCAAAAAGATAATTATCTACCAACGTTTCATTTAGAGAATGTTAGCTTAAATAATGGTTCAAAAGAAGAATCGCATGGATCAATTTATTTTATTAAAGCAGACGCAAAACTAAAAAATGTGATCTTGATTAATTCACATGGAGGAATTAGCGGTAGTTCAATTCTATGTAAAGATGGTAATTATGATTTTGAGAATATTTTTATAGATAATTCTATTGGGGGATATGCAATTAGATTTATGTGTATCTATGCTGAAAATCCAGATGCAATGATGAATATATTATTAAAAAATGTAACTATATTAAATACACAACCACAAATTGATCCTTTAACTGGTAGCGGTGGTGCTATAAGCATTGCTGGTCATCCAGTAATTGAAAACACTTTTTATGCTGTAATGATTAATTGTAACATTAATAATAATTTTAATGATTTTTATTACAATGGCGTTGGTGGAACTTCTGGTTTATTTGTAGGCGATAACATAAAAATTGATGCTGTAAATTGTACTTTTGCAGATAATAATTTAGGTTATTATACAGGGGCAACTATAACAGTAATGAATTCAGAGCTTAATCTTTATAATTCTATACTATACGGTAACGATGGTTATTCAATTAATCTTTGGAGTAATTCGGAAGTTAATGTTTACAATTCACTTATTGAGGGTGGTGTATATAATATGCATCAGTATGAAACTCCTTCTGAAATAAATTGGATGGAGGGAAACTTAGATGAGTTCGCAGACCCATATTTTATAGGTGAAGATACCGATTATCCATTTTATTCATTAGAGGCAACCTCGCCTTGCATTGATGCAGGTACATTAACTTTACCAGAAGGAATTGAGTTACCCGAATATGATTTAGCAGGAAATCCGCGTATTTATGGAGAAACTATTGATATGGGATGTTATGAGTTTATTGATGAATCACATGGAGTTGAAGAAGAAATAATATTACCAAAAAAAACTAAAATTTCAAACTACCCTAATCCATTCAAACCGTCAGTAGCCAGTCGAGGTCTGGGAACAACAATAAAACTAAATTTAGCTGAAACAGGAAATATTGATTTATCAATTTATAATATCAAAGGTCAGAAAGTAAAAACACTTTTAGATGCTTATTCTTGT
>JAMOQH010000060.1 GCA_027064085.1 bacterium
AAAAAATAGAAATATCACCTAAAATATATATTTATATAATCCCTGATGAAAAGAGTAGAAAAGGTTTATTAAAAATTGGTTTTACAACAAGATCTGTACAAAAAAGAATTGATGAACAACTTAAAACAAGTGGTGTAAGGTATGAAATACTATTAGTTGAACCTGCTATGAAAAATGATGGTAGCTCTTTTACAGATCATGATATCCATAGATATTTAAGAAAAAAAGGATTTAAAAACCCTGATGGTGAATGGTTTAAGTGTACTGTAAATGATGTAAAATCTGCAATTGTTGCAATTAAAGAAAATAAATTAAATGAAGAAAACAGATTTTTAGATTTTAAAATGCGTCCTGAACAAGAAAATGCTGTTAATAAAACCATTCAATACTTTAAAAGCTTTAAAGAAGATGAAGAAAATAAAGAAAAAACTCCAAGATTTTTATGGAATGCCAAAATGCGTTTTGGTAAAACTTTTGCAACTTATAAATTAGCAAAAAAAATGAATTGGAATAAAATTTTAGTATTGACATTTAAACCAGCCGTTCAAAGTGCATGGAAAGAAGATCTAATGACTCATGTTGATTTTGAAGGATGGCAATTTATTTCAAAAAAAGACTTATCATATGAAGATTCTAATAAAGATAAACCTATAGTTTGCTTTGGATCATTTCAGGATTACTTAGGAAAAAATAAAGCTGGTGGAATAAAGCCAAAAAATGAATGGGTTCATACTATTAACTGGGATTGTGTAATTTTTGATGAATATCATTATGGAGCCTGGAGAGAAAATGCAAAAGAGCTTTTTGAAGGTGAAGATGATAAAAAAGAAATAGATTTTGCAACAGGAAAACAAGAAGGTCGTGATTATTTTGATGAAGAAGTTATGCCTATAACAACAGATGGATTTTTATATCTTTCGGGTACACCTTTTAGAGCTATTACTTCAGGTGAATTTATTGAAGAACAAATCTTTAATTGGACTTATTCAGATGAACAAAAAGCAAAAGAAAACTGGAAAGAAAAAGATAATCCTTATTCTGCTTTACCTAAAATGATAATGCTTACTTATCAAATGCCTGATACAATAAGAGAAATTGCACTTGATGGAGAATATAATGAATTTGATCTAAATGTTTTTTTTAAAGCAGAAACCATCAATGATGATAATGAAACGGCAAAATTTAAACTTGAAACGGAAGTTCAAAAGTGGTTAGATTTAATAAGAGGTGGATTTAAAGAAACAACTTTAGATAATCTTAAACTTGGTGCTAAAAAACCACCAATGCCATTTTCAGATTCAAGACTACTTGATATACTAAATCATACTTTTTGGTTTTTACCATCAGTTGCTTCATGTTATGCTATGAGAAATTTAATATCTCAAAAACAAAATATATTTTATCATGATTATAAAGTTATAGTTGCTGCAGGAAAAAAAGCTGGTATTGGTGTTGAAGCTTTACCTCCTGTTTTAAATGCAATGGATAACCCACTTGAAAGTAAAACAATCACCTTATCTTGTGGTAAATTAACAACTGGTGTTTCTGTTAAACCGTGGGCTGGTATTTTCATGCTTAGAAATTTATCAAGCCCTGAAACTTATTTTCAGGCTGCATTTAGAGTTCAAACACCATGGATAATTAAAAACCCTGATGATAAATCACCAAATAAAACTGAAATTGTTAAAAGTACATGTTATGTTTTCGATTTTGCACCAAATAGAGCCTTAGGACAAATTGCAGATTATGCCTGTCGTTTAAATATTAAAGAATCAAACCCTGAAAAAAATGTTGAGGAATTTATACATTTTTTACCAATTCTTGCCTATGATGGTAGTAGCATGAAACAAATTGATGCTGCTGGTGTTTTAGATATTGCAATGAGTGGAACAACAGCAACTTTATTGGCCAGACGCTGGGAAAGTGCTTTACTTGTTAATGTTGATAATGCAACACTTGCAAAACTAATAAGTAATAAAGATGCTTTGAATGCCTTAATGAGTATTGAAGGATTTAGAAACTTAAATCAAGATATTGAAACAATAATAAATAAATCAAATTCAGTTAAAAAAGCTAAAAAAGAAGCAAATGATACTCCTATTACTCCAAAAGAAAAAAAAGAACTTACTAAAGAAGAAAAAGAATATAAAAGTTTAAGAAAGAAGATTCAAGAAAAATTAATTAAATTTGCAACAAGAATCCCTGTTTTCATGTATTTAACTGATTTTAGAGAACATAGTTTAAAAGATGTTATCACAGTACTTGAACCAGGCTTATTTAAAAAAGTAACAGGCTTAAAGATTAAAGACTTTGAATTATTAGTTAGTTTAGGGGTTTTTAATAGTGGTTTAATGAATGATGCTGTTTATAAGTTTAAAAGGTATGAGGATGCAAGTTTGGCATATACAGGTATTAATAAACATGCTGGTGAAGATGTTGGTGGGTATGATACTAGTATTACTAGTGATGAATATAGGAGGTTGTAAGGAAATATAGTAATAGTAAGATAATATTATTTAGTTGGAGGTAAGTTATGACTTATTATGTATATGAAAATTGGGTTGCTGAAAAGAAAGCAAGGGTACACAAAGGTAGTTGTTCTCATTGTATCATTTTTTATAAGTCTATTAATAAAAAAGTAAATGAATAAATCATACAAACTTTTAATAGTTTTTTCAGAAAGTTCAGATACAGAATATACAACTTGCCTATTTAGATTATAACTAGAAGATACTGAATTACTCAAATTTATTTCAAGAATATTTTTATACATCCATGCAATAATATCAGCATATTTCTCATAAAACTGACTAATTACATAAAGATAATCCCTTTCTGATTTTTTAGGATTAGTAAGCTTAAATTTATTATCTGATTCAAATACTTTTTTATAAAACTTCTTAAACTTTAAATACTCTGAGTTTTTATATTCACTAGTTGATTTTAATGGCTTTTTATATATACTTTTTTAAAAAAATACTTTTTCATTAAGTAGCAACTCCAATTCTGATTTTCCATATTTACTAAGCATACCATTTATAAAATATGGTCTTACTGATGTTAACCCCAAAACAAAAATAGGTATATGACGAAGTATAACATAATTTCCTTTATATTTTTTAGGAGAAACAACTTCAAATTCAGCAAGTCTGTCATCTATTATAATAGGCTTTAATTTAAATTCCTCTTTCTCTGTATTAATAGTATAAATGCTTTTACTTGATAATTCGATATATGAATTAATACTTCCTTCCTCTGTTTTCTTAATAAACATTTTGCTAGTTAAATTGTGGTAATATTTTGATACATCCTTCATAAAATTATATTTTATAATAAGCTCATTTGATGTTTTTACATACTTTTTATTTATTATCTCTCCAAAATTGTTTAATTTATTTACTTCTTCTTCAAAGTTTTTATCAAAATCTTCAATTTCAAGAAATCATTTCTTTACTTCATTTTTAATTTTTTCATATATTTTTAGATATTTTTCTTCATCTCTCTTAAATTTTTTATTTAAAAAATCAATATGAGCAATCATAACTATAAGATTGTTTCTCATATTATCATCAAATGGATTAAAACTATCTGTTTTTATATATTCAAAAGGGTCGCCTACTTCTTTTTCAATATAGGATAAAAGATTATCATTTTTATTTATTGAAAACTGAATACCTTTTAATTCATCAGGGCTTAGTATTTCAAAATATGTATTATCAATATTAGAATCATAATTCATAAACTTATGTATGATATTGGCTTGCATTGTCGGAAATATCAAGTATTTTTTTTCTTAAATCTAAAAAATCTCATATTAAATTAATAAAATCACAGAAGGAGTGAAAAATATAAAAAATTTATTAAAATATAGATGAAATATAAGTTTTAACTTTAAGTAGAAATTAGTATTTTAGCTTTTTTAATCTTTTAAGTACATCACCCTAACACAATATCATATTTATCCAAAAGCCCAGGCAGTCCAAGTACTGAAAACTTAGTCTTTTTTAATGAGTTTATTTCAGGGTTAATACTAAAATTATAAGAACTAGTGAAGTCAGCTTTATCTAAGATTGTATCTTTAAAAATGGCTCCATTTAAATCGCAATTTTCAAATACTGAATTTGTTAAAATTGTTTTGGTAAAATCAACATCCAATAGTTTACAGTTCAAAAAGTTAATAGATCTTAATTCAAGCTTAAAAAACGAGGAGAAGGATAAAATACAATTCTCAAAATTAAATGATAGTAAAAAATCATTGCATTCATCAAAGCGTAGTCCTAAAATTTTACAATCTTTAAAACTAACCTCCTTAAAAGAAATATTTGCTACTTCTGCCATGCTTAAGTCACAAGAATCAAAAATACATTCGCTGAAATTACTATTAATTAAAGCATCTTTTTTAAATGAACAGTTGGTAAAAGAACAATTTTCATACTCTCCATTTGTTAGTTTATTAATTTGATTTATCTCAAGGTCATAAAACTCTTCTCTCATGTTTTTTCCCAATAAAAGTTAGAAAGGAACTGTATCATAGTCATATTAAACAAGTCAAATTTTACAACTTGACATCTATTTTTAATATTAGTAACATGAAGTTTGTAAAGTTTGATTAGACATGAGGTAAATATGTTAAACCTAGATGATGATTTTAAAAGCTTAGAAAATACTCAAATTGCTTCTCATTCTCAAAGATTTTTTAAAACAGGAAAAGGAGAATATGGAGAAGGAGATGTTTTTTTAGGGATTAGAGTTCCTGAATTAAGAAAACTTGTAAAAAAGTATAAGGATTTATCTTTTAAAGAAATTGAAAGTTTACTTTACTCTAAATATCACGAAAAAAGGCTTTTTGGGGCATTATATTTAGTGAAATTATTTAAACAATCCAAGAAAAATGATGAAAAGCAAAAAAAGATATATGATTTTTATTTAAAACATAAGTCACAAATGAATAATTGGGATATTATTGATACAACAACTCCACATATAATTGGAGCATACTTATTTAATAAAAAGAACAAAGAAATTCTTTATAAATTAGCTGTTTCTGAAAGCTTATGGGATAGAAGAATTGCAATTATCTCAACTTGGTTTTTTGTTAGAAATAATCAATATGATGATTTATTAAAACTTTCTAAAATACTACTTAACGATAAAGAAGATTTAATACACAAAGCGGTTGGCTGGATGCTTAGAGAAGTTGGTAAAAGAGATTTAGAATTAGAAGAGAATTTTCTAATTTTAAATGATTATAATAATATGCCAAGAACAATGCTTAGATATGCTATTGAAAAATTTGAAGAAATTAGAAGAAAACAGTATTTAAGGGGTGAAATTTGAGAATTACCACAACAAAATCACAATCAAAATATATTTAAAAAGAGATAGAAACACCTGCATAGGCTGTGAATATAGTATCTGTATTTAATTCAAGACTTTCAGAGTCATCAACATCATCATCTTTATTGCTATCAGGTTTTGATAATGAAAATTTTCTATATTCAAGTTTTGCCATTGCTTCGAGTTTAAGATAATCGGTTATATTGTAATGTATTCCTAAATCTCCATTAAATTGAAAATACACCGTATTATAATCTTTAGAAACTAAATCTTTTACTGTTGTATCTATTGCTACAAATTTAATTTCTCCACTTCCTATTTTAAAGCCTAATCTTGTATCAATATATTTAAGATTAAAAATAAAATTTGTGTAAAGGCCTATTGCTGAAAAATCAGTATCGTGTATTTCTTCATCAAACTGAGCTCCATCTATTGTTAACGAATATGGTTTGTTGTAAAGCATTAAGAAAAAACCAGCATTATATTTAAGAAATGGATTGAAATCGTTTTTTAAACCTAAAAAGTAGTCTTTAAATAGGGTTGATGTTACAATTTTATCACCTTTATTAATTTCAACAAGTTCTTGATTATTTCCTTTGTTTTTATCTTCTCTTGGCGAATAATATTTTTTTTCTAATGAGGTAATTGTTGAGATAAAAACTTGTTCATCGTAGCCAAAATATATTTTAGCAAGTGGTGTGTGCTTACCCATAATTATTGTAAAAGGTAGCGTAACTTCTGCTAAATATCTTTCCCAGCCATGATGTAAATTCTTCCTAATTTTAAGTAACTCTCTTTGAGATTCTAAATTAGCTCCGTAAAATGATGTTTCATAATCAAAATATATTAAATTATATAGCAATGATATCTCAAACTTTGCAAAATTTAATTCTGTTGTATCTGTTTTAGCATTATTAATTCCTGTTGGAGTCCAATGTTGAAAGTTATAAGATGAAGCAGTATAAAATAATTTATTTTGTTTTTGAGAATTTGATGTTTCTGAGGTGTATATCTTTTCCCAAAACCATACTGTTCTAAAATTTATTGCAGTTTTACTATCACGATATGAATAAGTACTATAATTACTGCTTGAATTGTTATCATCATCGTCATCATCGTCATCATCGTCATCATCTTTCTTCTTTGAAGAACTTGAGTGTGATGTATGTGAACTTGCAAAAGAGCTTAGTTTTTTTCTTGATTCTGCTTGTGTTCTTGCTGTTAATGTGATGGATATAAATGTTAATAATAAAATTATATACTTCAAAATCCCTCCCCTAGAATAATTATTAGACAAGGATTTTTTAATATTATTCAAAATTAATTAAAAATTTTAACCTGCAATAAAATTTTCTGCACCTTCAATAATTCCAACCAGTTTTTGTGGGTCATGTATTAAAATAGGTAAATGTGATGGGCACATATGAATTTCTTTTCCTTTAAAATTCATTGTAACTAAAATAGTTTTATTTTCTGTTTCTTGGCATAATAAACACTTCTTTTCTACCATGATAATCTCCTAAAAATATTATTATACTTTAATTTAAAGAATAATTCAAGTCTTTCCTATATTCTTGATAGGATATGCTTGTTTTATAAAATTTGCAATTATTTTAAAATTCTGCTATTATATAATGTTTATTTCGGAGGAAAGTATGAAGAATGTGATTTATGTTCTATTTTTAACTATTACACTTATCATGGCAGCTTGTTCTGATCCACCCATTGAAAATGTTCCTATTCCTAAAATAACTAATGGTAATGAAATAGTATTTCCTTCAACAATAATTGGAGAATTCTCAGAAAGTGAAACTATTGAATTGAAAAATATAGGTAATGGTACATTAGAAATAAAATCAGCTAGCTTAAAATTAGAAAATGGAGAGTACGATATTTCTGATGTAAAGTCTAAAGTTCCCACTTCTTTATCTGAAGGACAATCTATAAAATTTACAATAAAGTTTACGCCTACTCAAATTGGAAAAAAACATAAAAATATACTTAAGTTTAAAATTGATGGACTGGAAGATAATTTAGAACTTGGAATTGATGCTCCTGTTAATGCTCCAAGAATTAAATTATCACCCAGAACTTTAATGTTCTCAAATAGTAATGTTCAGTCATTTGAAATTTCTAATTCAGGTAATGCAATATTAACAATAACGAAAGATGTTACTATCAATAGTGATAAATTTAACTTTGATGATAATTTTTCAATTCCTGCCAATACTAAATTGTGTCCTAAAGATGCAAAAACTGATAATCCTACATGTGTAGATGGTAATACTGTTTTACCAAGAAGTATTGTTGCAAAAGTTAATTATACTGGTACTCCTGGAAGCAGTGATACAGGAAGTGTTAAAATCTTTAATGATGGGGAACCTGGAGCAACAGTATCATTTGTTGGTTTAACTGCAGCAACTAATGTTTGCCATTTATTTATTACAAATATTGAAGATGATGTATTAGATTTTGGTTCTGTTTATATTGAAGGGGCAGGGGCTACAAAAAATATTGCTCTTATAAACACAGGTGGTGCTGATTGTACTCTTGATAGTGTTAACTTAGTATCCGACCAAGCAGATATTTTTAATTTACAGTATTTAGATAATTATCCAGAGTTTACTACACCAATAACAATTCCTTCAAGGGCTAACTCATCAACTGAAAATCCAAATCAATATATATTCAAAGTATTATTTAAGCCTACTGCCGAAACTTCTTATACTGGTAAACTAACTTTAAGAGGTTCAGACCCATTATGGATAGATGCAAAAAAAGAGATTCCATTACTGGGTCAAGGTTCAAAGGCAACTCTTCCTGTTGCAAAATGTAACCCCGATTATTTTGAAGTTGAGCCTGCAATTGATAATCCTAATAATCCTATTAGTGTTATTACTCTAAATGGTTCAGAATCTTTTGATCCTAGTGGAGAAGCTTTAAGTTATAAATGGGAGAAGCTTTCTGCTCCTACAGGCTCTGTTTCTCAACCAAGAACTCCAACATCAGCAAATAGTACTTATTTTGTTGATTTAGCAGGTGAACATAAATTAAAATTAACTGTAACTAATGAATCAGGTTTATCTGCTAGCTGTGAAGTAACTGCCGTTGGAGCAACTTCTAATGCTTTACATATAGAATTATTTTGGGATAAAAATGGAGATGTTGATTTACACTTAAAAAAACCAGGGACAGGTGATGGTGCTTGGGGTAGTAATACTGATGATTGTTTCTGGGGAAACGCTTGTAAAGGTGGATCTCTTAATTGGGGACAACCAGGTGAAGGAGATAATCCTAAACTAGATAGAGATGATATAACAGCAAAAGGTCCTGAAAATATCAATATGGATGCTCCAGAAATTACTGCAGTAAATAATTCCTATATGGTTGGAGTTAAGAATTATAGTCACAGAGGAAATCCAACAGCAACTGTTAGAATTTATTGTAATGGTGGAGCTCAGTTTGAATACAGTATGAGTTTACCGGATGCAGGAAAATCCTTTTGGTGGGTTGCAGGAATAGAATGGACAGTAAATGGTTGTAATATTAATCCTATAAATACTGTTGGTAATTATCCAGGTGCTTCAGGAACTAGATAATAACTTCTTTTACAAATAATAATCATCTTGACTTTCTTTAACTTCTATGGTTTGCCCATTGAAGTTATTATTTGTATTTTCGTTAAAATCCGTATCAAATTCGTTAAAACCACCAAAACCACTATTAATATCTACTTCTTGCATTTTTTCTTTAAATTTCTTTACTAAAATCTTTTTAATGATATTTTTAAATACAGGAATATGTATTAATAATCCAAAAATATCAGTAAAAAAACCAGGTGTGATTAATAATACTCCTGAAACAATTAAAATAGCTCCATCTAAAATAGCATCAGATAAGCTTCCCTGCATTCTCATTGCTTTTTGAAGATTTTCCATTACTTCTTTTCCTGATTTTTTTACCAAAATAGTTCCTATAATTGCAGTTACAATTACTATAGCTACAGTTAAAGGAGTACCAATTATATTAGACATATAGATTAATATAAATAACTCTGTGAGTGGTATTATTGTGAATGCTAAAAAATATTTATTTAAAAAAAACATGTAAACCTCAAAACATTACTCATTTAATATAAGTACTCTTCTAAGATTTATCAAGTAAGGATTTTTGATTAGTATTTTTTTATATAATTTTTTAGCCCAAGAATAATTATTTTTAGTGATAATCTTTTCTAGATAATATAGCCTTTCTAGTTGATTTAAATTAATAGCTTCAAAATCTATTAGCGATATTTTTAGATTATTACTATAGGATAAATATTGCTCAAATAATTCTTTTTTTACTAAATTTGTTCGAGTTTGTATACTTTTATCTTTTAATAGGGTAGAGTAGTAAAAGTTAATTAAATATGGTTCTATCTCTATAGCTTTTCTAATGATTTTAGAAAAATTTTTTATTTTTTTATTTTTTTTATATTTTAAGTTTTGCAATTTGTAAAAAGCTGACTGCGAATTATAATCAAATAGAGCTATTTTCAATAATTTGATAGCGTTATCATCTTTTTTTAATTTTAAAAAAAGCTCAGAATTAATAATAAAACTAAATTCCATTGTTAAGTTTTTGAGTTTTTTTGAATAGTATAGTGCTAATTTTAATTTATCTTTATCTAAGTAATATTCTATAAGTTTACTATTTACTAATTCATTGCCTTCTAGGTTGTTTATAAGTATGCCGTCAATTGTTTTTTCGTTAGGTTTATACATGAAATTTAAAAATGCTCCCCGTTTTTTAGGAGAAGAGAATAATGATATACTTATGAGTAATATACTAAAAAAAATCTTCAATTCTTGCCTTTATATATTCTATATCAGTTGGATATTTAGATATAATACTAATTGTTGATTCTAAGTTCTTCTTGCTAAATCCTCCCATAAATAACAGAGACTTTGCCCATTCTATTGCTTCTGAAGTTCCTGGAGCTTTTTTTAATGGATAATTTCTTATTTTTGCAATTATTTCTATAATTTTATTTAAGTTCAATTCGTTTAGCTCAGGGATATTTCTTTTTATAATTTTAGTTTCTAATTCTTTATTAGGGTAGTCAATATATAAAAATAAGGCTCTTCTTCTTAAGGCATCAGAAAGAGTTCTTTCTCCATTAGATGTAAGTATAATTAAGGGTATTTGGTTGTTCTTAATAGTTCCTATTTCGGGGATAGTAACTTCAAACTCTGAAAGTATTTCAAGTAAAAATGCTTCAAATTCTGGTTCAGATTTATCTATTTCATCTATTAGTAATAGTGTTTTTTCCTTATTTTTAATTGCTTTTAAAAGAGGTCTTTCTATTAAAAAATTTTCTGAAAAAAATAATGAATCTAGGTTATTTATAGCTTCTATCATTTGATGAATTGTTTTATCTTTAAAATTTTCATTTAATTTCTCTTTTAGTACTTGAGTATATAGTAATTGCTTACTATATTCCCAATCATACAAGGCTTTAGATTCATCTATTCCTTCATAACATTGTAGTTTTAAAAATTCATAATTAAATGCTTTGGACAATGCTTTTGCTATACTAGTTTTTCCAACTCCAGCAGGTCCTTCTATTAAAATGGGTCTTTTTAGTTTTATTGCTAAAAATATTATTGTTGCTGTTTGAGTATTAACAAAGTAATCTACTTTATTTAATTCTTCCATTATTATCTTAGAACTTAACTCTTTCATTTGATTCCTTGAGATTCTATAAAAAATATTGGGTCTATTGACCTATTATTTTTCCTTATTTCAAAGTGTAAATGAGGTCCTGTGGAACGACCAGTTGAACCAATTTCTCCAATAACCTCGCCTCTTTTAACAAACTGCTTTCTTTTTACTAATATTTTACTTAAATGTCCATAAATACTCAATATATTATTAGCATGTGAAATTATAATCATTAAGCCATAGCCTCCATTTTTGCCAGTAAAAACTACTCTCCCATAGTTTGATGACATTATATAATCCCCTAAATTACCTGCTAAGTCAATTCCATGATGAAACTTTATTTTATCTTTCTCGAAAGGGTCTCCTCTAAAGCCATAAGGAGATGTAATATAAATATTTTTTAATGGCCAGTAAAATGAACTTTTTAAATCTTTTTCTGTAAAGATAGTATTAGAGCCATCATCTAAAGCACCCAAAAAATTGTCATTATTTATTTTATTTGCGACTATGTCAATAGATTTGAATCTATTATTTTTTTTTAGTATTTTAGTATGAATTTTTTTATCTATTTTTTCTGATACTCTTGATATTTCTATAGAGATATCATCAGGAAAGTTACTGTATTCATCTATGCCTTCAATATATAAGGAAATCATGTTAGATTTTATTTTTAATAAAACTTTTTTATTATTTGTTGCTTTAATTGTTTTTTTTATATTTTCTAAGTATTTATTCCATTGTTGAATCGTTTCATGATTAAGTTTTAAATCATTTTTTTGAATATTTTTATTTGTTGTACATGAGATTATATTTATTATTAGTGAAGCTACTATTAGATATGTTTTCAATTATTTTTTATCTTCTTTTTTTATTTCTTTTTTATTATTTTCTCCATTTTTAGGTTGAACCTTTGGTTCAACTTTAGCACTTTTTTTATCATTAGGTTTATTTACTTCTTTTTTCCCTTCGTCCCTAACAGAAAAGAATGCTTTTCCTAAGTCTAGTATATTGGCAGTACAAGTTAATTGTAATGCTTTTTTATCTTTTGATAAAACAACTCCATCACAGTGGAAATCTTCCTTTGGAAATGGTAATTCGTTAAATTCTTTACCAACAGGAGGTCTTGTTCCATGTTCTAATGCATATTTTAGAATTGTAAAATTTTCTAAGTTAATATTATATGCAATGTTTTTAGTTTTAGCATAGTTATTTTTATCACTATCTTTTTTTGCTACACGACTAACAGCCTTGATAATAAAATCTCCTTTAGATTTATCATAAGTAACATTTTTTTTAGGAAAAACTTTACTTAAAAGACCTGCTGTTTTTGACTCTTTTTCTTTTTTAAATGGTCCATAGAATTTATCAAAAACTGCTTTATTCTTTAAAAAGTCAAGTTTTGAATTAACGGTCATTCTCATTTTTGAATCAAGAGGTAATTTTTTTGTTTTTTCTAAAAAGGATTTTAAGTCTTTATCATTATTATTCTTTTCAAAAGCTTTAATTTTTTCACCTACTAAGTCTGTAAGCTCTGTTGTTAGTACACTACTTGTATAACCAAAATTAACAGCTTTAATAAGATAAGTTAATTTTTTCTCGCCTTTTTCTTTATTTGATAGTTCGGCATAAGCTTTACCTATATCTTGTTTGATATATTTATCCTTAGGATAGGCTTTATAATATAGTTCCGATATTTCCAGTATGGATTTTGTATCTTTTTTACTTTTATAATACTTTCTTAAAACAGATAAATACTTAGGTGTTGGTTTTTGATTATATTCCTTTCTAATTTCTTCAATAGTTTTCTTTTTCTTTTTTCCACAGCTACTTAAGCCAATCATTGTTAATGTTAAAACAAGTATTGTAAAAAATTTAAATTTGTTGTTAGGCATTTATCCCCCTAAAAAATATAGTTTAATCCTACTCTTATTGCGAAATTTTGATTTAATATCCCACTTGCACTACCTTTTTCAAAAATTTGTCCAATTGTCATATTATTTATTAGTTCTATGTTGAAAGCTAGTGATTTTGTTAAAAAATAATTTTGTCCTAATGTAAACATAACAGAAGGCATAAATTTATTTTTATCATCTAATAAATTAGTATCTTTATTTCTTTCTCTTACTATATTATATGTTCCTCCAGCTAATACACTCATATAGAGGTCAAAATGTATTACTTTTTCTGAAAAGAATGAGATTTTACCATATATAGGCTTAAATATTAATCCCATATTAAAATGAGCTCTATTAAAAGAGTATTCTGGTAATAGAACTTTTGATGTAGCATGTTTAAAAGCATCATCAATACTATCTTTTAATGCTGAATTTGTATCAAAAGAATATGATATATCAACAATAAAACCAAAAAATTTTGAAAATTTATAGTTATAAACTATTGCTATTGGAAAAGTTGATGCATAGGTATCATTAATGCTTGTTCCAAATTTTAATGAAATAGCTGATTTTTCAATTATTTTAGGTGTTGATATGATAGGTATTCTTCTTGATAATTTATCTGCAGATTGGTATTTTTCTGCGAAAAGATTACCATTAAACATAAAAAGAAATATCGATAGTAATAATATAAACTTCATAAGTAATCACCTCAAATAAACATTTGATAATATAATATTAAAGTTGATATGTCAAACTTTTAGAATTTTTTTAGTAATTACTAAAAAATATTTTTTTTACCGTCTTTAAATCTTTTTATTATTTGAGTTATTGTAGGTGGTGATTCTGATATCATATCCATAAAAAGTTCTTGATTTTTTTTATTTTCTATTAAATTTGGGTCTAAATTATTAAAAGCAGGGTCT
This sequence comes from bacterium, assembly GCA_027064085.1. Taxonomy (GTDB): domain Bacteria; phylum UBP6; class JAFGXH01; order JAFGXH01; family JAFGXH01; genus JAMOQH01. Next base: position 13,865 of record JAMOQH010000060.1, read on the forward strand.
TTAAGAGTATATAGTTCAAAAAGCATTACTCCTAATGAATATATATCTCCTTCTTTATTAGAAGTTTGATTATTATCTTTTTTGTTTAATGAAAATGTTCCCTTAAATATATAACTTGGTAACTTCTCAAAAAACTTGCTTCCTTCTATACAAGATAAACCAAAATCTCCAATTTTTACTTTATCATTTTTGGTAATAAATATGTTAGATAATTTTAAATCATTATGTATAACATTCCTAGTATGCATATATTGGATGCCTTCAAGTATTCTAGATAAATAGTACTCTCGTTTAGAAATGACTCTATCTGTTTTAGTTTTTAGTAGCTCTTTTAAGTCTCCAAGGTCACCGTATTCCATAGTAAAATAATTATCTTGAACTTCTTTTATCGAAATTATATTTTTATGATTAAGTGATTTAGTCATTTTTATTTCTTGATTAAACAATTCCCTAAACGGATATTTATCTATAGTAAGTTCTTTTTTTATATAAAAATTACCCTTATCTCTAATAATAGAAACTTTTGTTGAACCATGATTTTTTATTTCTTTAACTACATACATTAATTAAAATTCCTGAGCTAAACCTTCAATAGCTTTTTTTAGTAATAGTTTACCCATAGCAATATTGCCATCCTTTTTAAGATATAATACTGTATGAAAATGAACATCTCCACGACTGTAACACCTTGTAATTACTATACCCATATCAGAATCAATTTGTAAAAAATCAGCTCTACCCATTCCTATGTCTTCAGTCATGTCTTGTGCATGTAAAAGAGTGTCGTTTATTGCTGCTCCTGCTAATTCTTGATGAATACCAGAAATCATTGAAGTTCCTTCAAGCAGTTCTCCAGTTGATGTAAATACTCCACTTCCTAAGTAACCTTTGATTCCATTAAGTGTTTCTAAATGTTTTTTTAAGTTCATAAAGCCCTCCTAAGCTATTTAAATTTTAAGCATTATCTTTTTTATAATAACTTTTGATAATGCCACATTAGAATCCTTTTCTAAGAAAAGGATTATGTCTAGTTTATCTTCTTGATTATGAT
>JAMOQH010000061.1 GCA_027064085.1 bacterium
TTTGTAAATCTTCTTGGTGAATAAAATCTTAAAAATATCTTCATAATCTTGAAAAATTTATTTAAATAAAGTAAAATGTCACTTTTAAAGGAGTTAATATTGTTAATTGATTCACATTGTCATTTAAATTATGAAGATTATTTTGATATAGAAGCTGTAAAAACCAAAGCTTTAGAACATGGTGTTGATACTTTTATTGCTATTGGAGCAAGCGAGGGATTAAAATCTTGTATTGATACAATAAAAATTGCCCAAAATAATGATAATATCTTTGCTACTGTAGGGATACACCCACATGATGCTATTTTATACAATGATATAATAGAGAAGGAATTGTATAAGTTTTCTGATAATAAAAAGGTTATTGCAATTGGAGAAATAGGCCTAGATTATTACTACGACCATTCCCCTAGAGAATTACAAATACTAGTTTTTAAGAAACAACTAGAGATGGCAAGCAAATTAAATCTTCCTATTATTATTCATACTAGAGATGCAGAGAAAGACACTATAGATATTTTATCTGAGTTTAAAAAAAATAATAAAAATGCTAAAATTTTATTTCATTGTTTTTCGGGAAGTCAAGATTTAGCTAATTTCGCTTTAAGTATAGGAGCATATATTTCATTTTCGGGTATCATTACTTTTAAAAAAGCAGATGATATAAGAGATATTGTTAAAAAAACTCCAATTGAATATATCTTAGTTGAAACAGATAGTCCATATTTAACGCCAACACCATTTAGAGGTAAAAAAAATCATCCAGCATTCGTATCTTTAGTTGCTAAAAAAGTTGCTGAAATAAAAGATATTGATGAGAATGATGTGATTTCTTTTACAAGAGAAAATACCATTAGTTTCTTTGATTTAGAGATAAAATGAAAAAAATTATTATTATAGTTTTGTTATTATTGTCAAATTTAATATTTTCTCAAGTTGTTGAAACTGATGCAAATGAAGATAGTCACTTTAAAATTTATTCTACTGATGTTAAGTTTATATCTGATTATAAAAATACAAAACAATTTGTAAAAGAATTAGATTTAAATTTATTATCATACATTAAAGATGAAAAATTAGAAAAAAAAGTTTTTGACTTTTACTATAATGGAAATTATAGAGGAACAAAATATTTATCCCATTACTTACAATTAAAAATTAATTCAAAAGCACTAGCTTTAACAGTAAAAGATAAACTGAAAATTTGTAAAATAATTAAAAAATATAATATAGATAGTGCTGATGGGGATAATTGTATTGCCAATACTCTATATCAAAGTTCTAAAATTGCTTTTTGGCGATATCTTCCATATTATATTGCAGCATATATAAAATATGTTGAAATAGGAAAAAATTCAAACATATATTTTTATTCTAGCATTTATTTTTTAATATTTTTTTCTATGCTTGTTTTAATTATTTCGTTTATTCGTTCAAGTATTTTATTTATAAAAGATATTTATTCATTAATATTTATGAAAAGGCCTCACTATGAATCATTATTTTGGGCTCTTTCTATAGGATTATTAGGATTATTTATACTTTCTTTTACTCCTTTGTTATTATTATTGATAGTGATAGGACTAATTTTTGCGTATCTTGATAAGAAATTTATTCCTTTATTTATCTTTTTTTTATTAATGCCTATATTAATAGAATTCTTAGCTAGTGAGTATTCTGTTTATGAAATAAAACCAAATCTAACAAATAAGCTTGCCTTTGAATTAATTCATAGTGATATGCTTCCTACGAATAAACAGTTAAATGAATTAAAAAATGATAATTCATTTTTTTCAAGTATTGCTCTTGCAAATATATATAAAAAACAAGGAGACTATAGATTAGCTTTAAAATATTATAATAATGCTTTAAAAATAAAAAAAACTGGTTTTTTATATAATAATATTGCAAATATTTATGGAATAAAAGGAAATTATAAAAAAGCTATTAATTGTTATAATGAGGCTAAAGTTTATAACGATGATGTAGTATATTTTTATAATATGAGCAAATTATATGCTCGTTTAAAGGATAGTGAGAGATTTCAATATTATCGTAAATTAGCAAATAATCTAAATAAAAAACTAGTTAAAGATTTTGATGAAATATCTACTTTTAATATCAATAGATTTTTTATAGATAAGTTTCCAAATCATAAAAAATCATTAGAAATATATTCAAAAATTTCTAATGATAAAAAGAAAGATAAATATTTAGATTTATTTAAACTAAATCACAAGAAATATCTAATAGACTTAGTTATTGCTATTTTCTTTTACCTATTTTTAATTTTTACTTTTAGAAAGAAACTAAAGGCATCATATTGTCAAAGGTGTGGAGCTCTTTTTAATGATTTAGATATCACTGAAAGGCATAACTCATTTGAATTATGTGCCTCTTGTTATAGTATGATGAATACAAGGTCTTCACTTAAAAAAGAAGATTTAATGAAAAAAGAAAAAGATATCAGGATTAAAAAAATAATAAAAAAATATAGAGATTTAATTATAAATTTAATATTGCCAGGTTCTTTTCTTTTTTATAAATTTAATTCGTATTTAGGAATATTATTTTTATTATGGCAAAGTTATTATCTTATTATTGTATTAGCGTTTTACAGTAAATGGAAAATAATTGTAAATGGTAATTTCTTTAACTTTTCTATGATTATTTTTACAATCATAGAAATAGTATTGTATTTATATACTTATTTTAAACTAATAAAAAGGAGATAACAGTGATTAAAAATAAGAAAGTTTTTTTTAAAGATGAAGTTAAAAGATATTTAAAATATGAGCTATCTAAAACTACTGAAGATGCAACAAAAGAAGAGTTGTTTTCTGCATTTTCAAGAGCAATTAGAGATTATTTTATTGATTTATGGCAAAAGCGTGAAAAATCTTATTTTACAAAAGAAAAAAAACAAGCTTATTATCTATCATCTGAATTTTTAATGGGAAGATTTTTTAGTAATAATATAATTAATCTTAAAATAGAAAAAGAACTTAAAGAAGTATTGAATGAATTTAATATTGATTATAATATGCTTGAAAATACTGAAATCGATGCCGGGTTAGGTAATGGGGGACTTGGTCGTCTTGCAGCTTGTTTTTTAGACAGTGCCGCAACGCTAAATCTGCCTCTGCATGGTTATGGAATAAGATATCAATATGGTATATTTAAACAAAAAATAGAAAATGGATTTCAAGTTGAGTATCCAAATAATTGGCTTAAAAATGGAAGTCCATTAGAAATAAAAAGAAGTGATGAGAAAGTTGAAGTAAAATTTGGTGGAAATGTTAATGTAAATTTTAAGGCGGGAGAAGCACATTTTCAGCAAGAAAATTATGAAACAGTTATTGCAACCCCTTATGATTATCCAATAGTTGGTTATGGAAATAATAAAATTAATACCCTAAGATTATGGGCTGCGGAATCATCAGAATATTTTAATTTAGTAGCTTTTAATAATGGAGATTATGCTGAAGCATTAAGAAAGAATAATGAAGCTAAAAATATTTCAAGAATTTTATATCCAAATGATAATCATAGAGCGGGTAAAGTACTTAGATTAAGGCAGCAATACTTTTTTGCTTCTGCTTCTTTGCAAGATTTAATAAGAAAATATAAAAAATATACAGACGGTAATTTATCTAATTTACATAAGTATGTTGCTATTCAGTTAAATGATACTCATCCAGTTGTTGCAATTCCTGAGTTAATGAGAATTTTACTTGATGTAGAAAGAATTGATTGGGAAGATGCTTGGGAAATAGTAAACAAAGTATTTTCTTATACTAACCATACTATTATGCAAGAAGCTTTAGAGAAGTGGAATATAGATATTTTTAGGCCTTTGTTACCAAGAATTTATCAAATTATAGAAGAAGTTAACAGAAGGTTATTGTTAAAATTACAACTAAAATACCCTAATGACTATCAAAAGTATAATAATATGGCTATTTTGGCAAATGGGCAAATAAGAATGGCATTTCTGGCTATAGAATCTGCTAATTCGGTAAATGGAGTTGCAAGGTTACATACTGAAATATTAAAATCTCAAGAATTAAAAGATTGGTATGAGTTTTATCCTAAAAAATTTAATAATAAAACTAATGGCGTTACTCAAAGAAGATGGTTACTTAAGTCTAATCCTGAGCTTGCAAAGTTAATAACTGATAATATTGGTGAAGATTGGATAACTAATCTTTCTGAGTTAAAGGGGCTTAAAAAACTTGGAGATAATAAAAAATTTCAAAAAGAATTTGCACAAATTAAATTAAATAATAAAATTAGATTAGCTGAATATATCAAAGAGCATAATAATATTGAAGTAGATGTAAACTCGATTTTTGATGTTCAAGTAAAAAGATTGCATGAGTATAAAAGGCAGTTATTAAATGTTCTCCATATTTTGTATTTATACAATAAACTTAAAGAAGATACTAACTTTGACATGTATCCAAGAACTTTCATATTTAGTGCAAAAGCTGCCTCAGGGTATCATAGAGCAAAATTAATAATAAAATTAATAAACTCTGTAGCAGAAATAATTAATAATGATAAAACTATAAATAACAAAATAAAAGTTGTATTTTTAGAAAATTACAATGTTTCTTTAGCAGAAATAATATTTCCTGCTTCTGATGTTTCAGAACAAATTTCAACAGCAAGCAAAGAGGCTAGTGGAACAGGAAATATGAAATTTATGTTAAATGGAGCCTTAACCATTGGCACTATGGATGGAGCAAATGTTGAAATTGTTGAAGAAGTTGGTGGTGAACATGCTTTTATTTTTGGTTTAAGCTCAAAAGAAGTGATAAATTATTTAAATAATAGAAATTATAATCCTATGGAAGAATATAATAGTAATAAAGAATTGAAAGAAGTAATTGACATGCTAAATTCTGGTAATTTAGCACCTAAATATCCTAATATATTTTCTGAATTGTTTTCTAGTTTATTATACGGTGCAGATGGAGGAATGCCTGACCCTTATTTTGTATTAAAAGATTTTAATTCTTATATTGAAGCTCAAAAAAAAGTTGAAGAACATTATAAAAATACTGATAAATGGATTAAGTCTGCAATATTGAATGTTGCCTCAAGTGGCAAATTTTCTTCAGATAGAACAATAAAAGAATATGCTACTGAAATATGGAAAATTAAATAAATCTATTTAATTCCAAATTTTTTCAATTTACTTTGTAAAGTGGTCGGTTTCATTCCTAAAAGCTTGGCGGCACCATTATCTCCATAAATTTTCCATTTAGTTTTTTCCATAGCTTTTTTAAGATGTTCTCTAATAAGCTCATCAAGACTTAGAAATTTATCATTATTTTCATGTATAATCTGGGGTCTTTCTATTTGTTTTAAATTATAATTTAATGGTTCTAAATCTAGGGTATTATTTTCAGCTAGTATAATACCTCTTTCTATCATATTTTCAAGCTCTCTTATATTACCTGGAAAATTATAGTATAATAAAAAGTCTTCTGTTCTTTGTGTTATTTTATAAATATTTTTGTTCATTATTTTATTATATTTTTGCATAAAATATTTTGTTAGTGGAATGATATCATCTTTTCTTTCTTTAAGAGAAGGTGTGTATAGGGGGAATACATTAAGGCGGTAAAATAAATCAGCTCTGAATTTATTGTTATTAATTTCTTCTTCAATATTTTTATTAGTTGCAGCTATAACTCTTACATCAATTCTAATTGTTTTATTACCACCAACTCTTTCCAATTCTCTTTCTTGAAGTACTCTAAGTAGTTTTACTTGTATTTCAATAGGAATTTCACCTATTTCATCTAAAAATATTGTTCCACCATTTGCAAGTTCAAATTTACCTATTTTTCTTTCAAACGCACCTGTAAAAGAGCCTTTTTCATGCCCAAAAAATTCTGATGTAATTAATGAATTATTAAGTGCTGCACAATTTACTTTTACAAATATATTGTTTTTTCTTTTACTATTGTTGTGTATCGCTCTTGCAATCAGTTCCTTACCAACACCTGTTTCACCTCTTATAAAAACTGTTGAATTTGTTGGAGCAACTTTTTCTATTTCAAGGAGTACTTTTTTAAGTTTTTTTGAATTTCCTATTATTTCACCAAAATTAACTTTAATTTCTTCTGATAAATAATTTGTTTTTTGTTTTAATTTATCTTTATCATGTTGAATTTGATTGATTTTTATTTTATTGAAAATATTTAATCTAAATATTTCAATTAGTTCTTTGATAAATGAGAGTTCCTTTTGGGTAAAAACCAGATGTTTCTTTTTTGATAATATTAAAACTCCAAGTAAGTTTCCTTCAAATTTAATCGGAATTAAAACAGAATAATTAAGTTTATTTTTTATTAGAAATTTTTTTTCTTCAAGGTTCTCATGTATTTCATCAAAATTTAGAATATCTGTATTATTTAGTTTGTTTAATATCTTAGATGAGCCATATATAGAATCAAAAATATCAAATCTTTCTGTTCTAAGTTGGTTTTCTATTACAGAAATAAGCTTTATTTTGTTTTTTCTATATGATTTTCTGACTAATGATATAGAGTCAAGTTTTAAGTATAAATGGAGCTTTTCATAAAAATCTTGTATCAATGTATTTAATTTATGTGAATCTGACGAAGATTTGCTTAATCTAAGCATTATTTCATATTTTTCATTTCTTTCTTTAAGATTCTTAGTTCTTAATTCTACTTCTTTTTTTAGTTGAGATAAAAATTGTGCCTTAAATTCGTTTGATTCACCTAGTTCCTTATTTTGTTCTCTTAGATTGGATATAAGTCTTGTCCTTTCTATTAAAACAGACATTGGAAGAGATATTTTTGTTAAAAAACTAATGTGATCACTATGATATATGTTTTTTTTCTTACTTGAAAAAAATATTAGCCCTTTTACTTTTGAGTCAAGGATAAGTGGAATGGTTAAACTTGACTTTATTCCTTCTTGTAATATCAGTTTAGTTGATTCAGATTGAGGATTTTTATGGTAATATTCTTCAAGGTCATTTATTATTCTTGGTGTTTGAGTTGTAATAATTTTATTGAGACTTGTTTTTTCTATCTGTATTGAATATCCTGTTCCTAGGTAGGTTTCGGAGTCACTGATATTTGCAAGTGCAAATATTTCTTTTTCATTAAAGCTTAATACTCCTACACCTATTCTGTTGTATGGAATAAATTTTATAAGATTTTTGTAAATTGAATCAAAAATCAGGTCAAAATCATTTCCTTTACTGATATCATTAAAAATGCTTTCCAAAAATTCCAGTTTTTCAATGTTTAAACTATTCATAATTCCTTATGTAGAATTTAGAGTTGGATGTTACACCTTTTCTCCATGGTATTATATAAATATTAGTTCCAAATTTATTTAAATATTTAATTGTGTAAGGAAGTTCTTTTTTTTTATTATTGTAAAAAATTACTTCCATATCAAGTTTTAGCTCAATAAAACTTTTTAAAATGATTTCTTTTCCTTTTTTAGAGTCTAAAACTATTCCTGTTTCAATAATATTACTGTTATTCTTATTTTCTGAGAAGAATTTAGGTAGTGAGTGAGTTGTTTCTTTTTTTATTTCTAAAAAAGGTAATTTTTCTATTTGTGTTAAATCACTATTTTCTATATTCGTAAAATGCTTTAATATCTTTTCATAGTTTTCTGTATCTTTTATATGTCTCAAATCTATTAATTGTATAATGTTAAATTTAATAAGCTCTTTTTGATATTCATAAAAGTTAATTAATTTGGAGTGAAACATAATTGTTCCATCATTTGTTTCTAGTAATGGAAAAAATTCATCATTTCTTTTAGGTTCTTGTAAGTATAATAACTTGGGTAATGTCTTTTCTTGGCTCTCTTCCATTGCTTTTATTAATTTTCTTTTTGTATGAAAAATTTGTAAACGACCGTAAGCTTGTATTTCTAAATTAACTTTAGTTTTTTTAGCATACTCTAATATCTTTTCAATAGATAATTCTCTTGATAATACTATTCTTTCAACTGATTTAAATTCAGAAAAAAAATTATAATAGTTAATGTTATTTCCACCTGTTGTTGAGTCTAAAATAATTTTTAAATTCAAATTGTTTTCTTCGATTATATTTAAAATTGATAAATCTTCAGTTCTTACTCCATAAAAATTATTTTTTACTAATATCTTTAATAGTTCTTTTATGTTTTTGATGTCAGAATTAAAAGGTATAATATCAATTGCAAAGTATTTTTTTATTTTATCAGGTATTTTTTTAGATAAATTTAATGTTTCTGATAATGTTAAATTTATTTCTTTTGAAGAATATTCTTTTGATTGTAGTATAACTTCATTTAAAGAGTTATAAATTTGATTTATTTTTGTGATTACTTCTATTTGTTGGCTATTTTCTACAAATATAATCAATGTTAGGAGCCTATTCGTCGCTACAGCAAGATGATAATTTAGTATCTGTTGTAGAGTTATATTCTTTTAATAATTTAATAAAATTTTTACTTGCTTTTGAAAGATTTTTACCTTTTTTAGTGATAATAGCAATAGGCCTTAAAAATTTATCATTTAAAATAGAGATTGATTTTAAAGTTCCTGTTTCAATTTCTCTTGTAATTGTAGAAGATGGAACAATTGAAACTAAATTATCATCAACTTCAACCATTCTTTTAATGGTTTCAATATTATCGAAGTCCATTTGTATATTAACTTTAACATTATTTTGTTCTAAAATATTATTAATATGTTTTCTTGTTGGAATATCTTTTTCAAATGCACAAAATGGTAAACCTTGAAGCAAATCCATATCTTCAATTCTATCTAACTTAGCTAATTTGTTTTCTGGGTTACAGATTAAAACTAGTCTATCTTTTTTGAAATGGGTAATATCAATAGCTGCATGTTCTTTAGGGAAAGCAACAATACCCATATCAACAGAATTTGTTATGATATCATTATATATTTTATTTATTCTGCTATATTTAACAGAAACTTTAACTTTTGGACACTTTTTGAAATAAACTTTTAAATATGAAGGTAATTCATGTAAGCCAACGGAGTAAACAGTTGATAGTTTTATTTCGCCAGCAATAATATCGGAGTAATTATCCAGATGGTCTTCAAGGTCTTTAAACATTGATAAAATCTGAATTGAATATTCATGAAATATTTTACCTTCCTGAGTTAAAGTTAAAGAACCTTTTCCTCTTTCTATTAGGTTTACTTGGTATCTTTTTTCTAAATTTCGAATTTGCTGACTAACAGCAGATTGAGAAATAGTATTTATATCAGCAGCTTTTGAAAAGCTTTTGGTTTCAACTAGGTCACAAAAAATTTTAAATGTTTGAATATTCATTTTTACTCCACAACAATATCAAGGCTGTAATATATACGATAATATTTTATATGTCAATATTAAAAATTAGAAAATCTTATTATTGAAAAAGTTTTATTTAAAAGAGCTGAGTGTTTTACTCCAATTTATATCTATTTTGAGATAATAATGTCTATTTATTGATAATTTTAACTAATAATATATTAAGTGAATAGATTTTATTATCCTTAATAGGTTAAAATCCACAAAGGTGAGAGTATAATTATAATTTAAAAATATCTTGTATAAAAGGTTTTATTCCTGCAAAGAAAAATTCAACTCCAATAACCATTACAATTAAACCCATAATTCGCATCATAACTTTTGTTCCACTTGGACCAAATAATGATAAGATTTTTTTAGAACTAATTAGAGAAAAATAAACTATAAGTAAAACTATAAATGTTGTTGCAACAAATAAACCTTTATAAGCCCATGATTTAGCATCTTGAACTAAAATCATTGTTACTGTAATTGCTCCTGGGCCACATATTAATGGAATTCCCAAAGGAGTAATTGCAACATCTGATTCAAATTCCTTAATATCTTTTTTAGGCTTTTTTATTCTACTTATTTTTGCTTGTAGCATATCATAACCCATACCAAAAAATAAAAATCCACCAACAACTCTTAAACCATTTACTGAAATTTGAAATATGTTAAAAATAATATGTCCTGCAAATGCAAATATTAATAATGTTACAAAAGCTGCAAGAGTGGCTTTAAATGCTATGCTTTTAGATATCTTTTTATCTAATTCTTCTGTAATAGAAGAATAAATCGGAATTACTGATATTGGATTCATCATCGTTAATAGTGATGTAAATGCAAGAAGTATAAATTCTGTATGAGTCATAAAATACCTCAAAAAAAGAGGATATCTAACAGAAAGGATATGGGATGTCAATAGAAATATATTTTTTTAAAAATAATATAATGTATGAACTGTCGCATAATATATTGCTTATTAAGGATTGCTTCTTACATTATGGTGTATGTTCTCACATAAGTTATTGAAAAAAAAGAACAATTTATTAAAAAAATATGAAATTTCTTGATTTTTGATTTTCATAGGAATAGGATTAATTGTCTTTTAAATTGGAGGATTTATGAAAAGATTATCTTTAGTACTTATAATTTTATCTATTATATCTTTATTTATTGGTTGTAACGAAGATCTTGCACAGCAAAATCAGGTCAAGCCTGCGATAAATGAAAATCAAATTCGTTCTATGGGATTAATACCTATGACAGAATTGGAAAGAGGTTCCATTCAACTGGCTGTTAAACCACTGAGGGGTGTTTTACCCAATAGCTATGACTTATCTCCTTATTTTCCTCCTGTTGGTTCTCAAGATAATCAGGGTTCATGTGCAGCATGGTCTAGTGGATATAATTATAAATCTTTTCAAGAAAATTTTGAAAGAGGCTGGGGGTATTCCTCTTATGATCACATAATGTCCCCTGCTTTTGTATATAATTATGCTCATCAAGGTGAGCAAGAATATGCTTGTAATAATGCAGGTATGACTCTTAAAGAAGCTGCAGATATTCTAAAAAATGTTGGAATAGTTTCTTGGAGTGAAATGCCATATAATGATAGCGTTTGCTCTGTTGGGCCAACTCAAACAATGATAAATCATGCTTATAAATATAGAATAGATGATTATAAGAGAGTTGAAATTAATGATTTTAAAACTTTTTTAGCTTCTAACATGCCTATATTCTTTGGAGGAGAGATTTTTGAAAATTTTGGTAGTTGTTGGAGTTATTCTTCTTGTATGGATGAATATAAAAATAATGGAAATGTTTTTAAAACATTAAGAGGAAGAAGTGAAGGTGGGCACGGAATGGTTATTGTTGGATATAATGACCAAAAGCAAGCATTTAAAATTATCAATTCTTGGGGAACTTCATGGGGGGAAAATGGTTATTTATGGGTTTCATATTCCGTATTAAGAAGAATGGTACAAAATTATGGTAGTTATGGTTATGTTTTTATAGATCATATTGAAGACCCTTGTGAAAATGTGGATTGTGGCTATCATGGAGAATGCAAAGTAAGTCCTCAAAAAACAGCATATTGTGATTGTGATAATGGTTATAAAGCAGATTTATTAAATTGTATTCAGTGTAATGAGAATTCATATAAGCAGTGCAGTAATGGTTCTGTTTATTGGTATGATTCATGTGGAGAAAAGGGAAGTATTGTTGAAAATTGTAGTGGTAGTTGTAAAAATATAGGTGTTGATAATGCTAGTTGTGTTAGTAATTGCGAAAGTCATTCTACTCAAAAATGTTATGATAATGGTATTTATTGGTATAATTCATGTGGAGAAAAAGAAAGTTTGGCCTTAGATTGTGGTGCTAAAGTTTGTGATGATTCAATAGAAACTCCTCAATGTAAAGCAACTAATTTATGTGAAAATGTGAATTGTCCAAGTAATTCAGAATGTAAAGTAAGTAGTACTAATGAAACGGCTTGTTATTGTATAGCTGGTTACCATGTAAATAGTGATTCAACAGCTTGTGAAGCAGACGAAACACAAATAGACCCATGTGAAAGTGTGAATTGTCCTCGTAATTCAACATGTAAGAATAATAATGGCGATGCAAGTTGTTACTGTGATGAAGGATATCATGTGAATAATGATGCAAGCGGTTGCGAAGCAGACGAAACACAAACAGACCCTTGTGAGAGTGTAAATTGTCCTAGTAATTCAACATGTCAAGTAAATAATAATGAAGCTGGTTGTTATTGTAATGAAGGTTATTATGTGGAAAATGGTGCTTGCACAAAAGATGTATTTGTTCCAGAGGTATGTGTAGGTATAAATTGTGAACAATGGTATGGAAATACTGTATGTATTGAATATAATGGTAATGCGGGCTGTGATTGCAAAGAAGGTTACCATTGGCGTGGTAACGATTGTGTAAGGTAAAAAATTATATTTTCAATATATAAAATTAACAAATAAGTTGAAAAATTATTGTTTTTTATATAGAATAGGGTGTTTTTATTGTTTGGAGAGATGTGAAAAAGGTAATTATAGCATTGTTTTTTTTGTTATCATTTAATATTTATTCTTACTCTTTAGGTTTAGGTTTTGTTGCAGGTGGAGGTGCTACCGATATAAAAGCTCTAGAGGCAACAGCGAAGTGTGGTGATTGTGTAAGTGATTTTACATATAAGTATAAATATGGTTTAAATTTAATAAATAAATTTAAACTTTCCGAAACAATTTTTTTTAAATTTGATATTTCTTTAATAAATTTTAAAATAGATTTTGATAAAGGTGGAGAAAATCCTTTATTAATAAAAACGGATTTAGCTTTGGAGTTTTATCCAATTAAAGAAATTTTAAGTGGTTTTCATTTTAGCAGTGGTTTATTTATAAATTATTTTTTAACAAGTGGTTTTAGTGGGGCAAACCATAAGTTTTCAATGCTATCAGCATTTCTTGGTCTAGGCTACAGTATTCCTATTAGTAAACATCTTTCTTTTTGTGGAGATGCCTTTGTTGAGATTTTTGATATTATTAGTACTGAAACGAAAACTAAAGCTTATGTTGGAATTAGTAGTAATTTATATTTTTTATATGATTTTTAATGATGAAAATAGCAGAAATAAAGAAGTATATTGGTCTTATTGATGAGTTAATTGCAAAAGATTTAATTAAAGCAAAAGAAGTTGTTGATATATTAATTAATGCTAGTAAAGATGTAAAAGATGAGGAGTTGTTATCAAAACTATTTTTTAAAGTAGGAAAGTTTTTTTCTTCTAAAAATGATTATGATACTGCTCTTGAATATTATAATACTAGCTCAAAAATTTTTAAAAAACTAGACAATAAGGAGTATTTAGAAAAGGTTTATAGTAATATAGGGAATGTAAATTATTATTTAGGTAATTATGATTTATCAATAGAATATACTCTGAAGTCAATAGATTTAGATATGGAGTTAGGTAACACAAGGTCTTTAGCTGTATCATATAATACTATTGCTGCTATTTATTTTTCTTTGTCAAATTATGACCAATCTTTAGAGTATTATTTTAAAGCCCTTGAAATAGTTAAGAGTTTTTCTAAAAAATCAGATAAGGACCTAGATACAATTGCTATGCTTAATAGTAATATTGGTGCAGTTTATGTAAGAATTGCTAAATATGAAATGGCTTTAACATATCTAAAAGAATCAATTACAGTAAGAATATTAAGTGGTAACAAATATGGTAAAGCTCAAAGTTTTCATAATATTGCAAGTTTATATTTCAAAATGAAAAATTATTCTAAATCTTTAAAGTATTATGAGAAGTCTGTTGCAATTAAAGAAGAGATTGAGGATAGTCGTGGGCTTGCTGCATCATATGTTGGAATGGCAGAATTGTATCATAAACAAGGTAATAGTTTAAACACTGAGTTCTATCTAAAAAAAGCAGTTGTAATTGCTGAGGTTTCTCAAAATTTAAGTGTTTTAATAGATGTTTATAAGAAAATTTCAATTTTTTATGAAGAAGTTCATTATTTTAAAGAAGCATTAATGTATTTTAAAAAATATTTTGAATTAAATAATAAAATTAATGATAATGGAGGAGATAAACAAATTGCAGATATTAAAATTAAATATGAAATTTTAGAAAAAGAACGAGATGCTGAGATTTACAGGTTAAGGAATATTATATTAAAAGAAGCAGAAGATAAAATAGAAAAATTATCTAAAGAGATAGAGGTTTTAAAGAAAAAATGTAGGGATAATAATGCATAAATGTTTAATACTTATATTTTTTTTAATAATATCAGTATCATGTTCTTCTGAAAAAAAGTTCAAAAAAAACAATGAATTACCTCATAAAAAGGAAGTAGTTAATTTGTACGACTTAAAAATTGATGATTTCCCTAAAAAAGAGTTAATTTTAAATGATGTTAATTTTATTGGATATCTTGATTTAAGGAATTTTAAAAATAATAGTTTATTTAAAGGATTTTTGGGTGTTCTTGAAAAAAGTTATTTTGTTGATAATAGTTTAAATTCTCTTTATTTTACAGTGGGAGATATATATAAATCACAAGAGTTTCTACTGTTTTTTAAAAATTATCATATAGAATTAAATGACCATTATTTTAAAAAAGAACAACTTGCAAATGAATTGTTATTTAAGGTTGGTAAAACGGATAATCAGGTGTTTGGATTTGTAAATTTTGATAATAAATCATCTGTTTATGGGGATACTGCTTTAATTAAGGAGTTGTTTAACATTTATGATAAAAAGGTAGAGGCAATATCAAATAAAAGATATGATATTTTTGTTAATTCTAATTTTTTAAAAAGTAATGCTGATTTTAAGTTGTTTTTTATGCCTAATTCTGAATATGTAAATTTACTTTTTAAATTTTCAGAGAAGCAAGCGTTTTTTAAACCTTTTGTTTCTGATTTAAGTTATATTTTTCTTGAAGTAGAACTTCAAGGGAGTAATATATTAAATATTAATTTAACTATCTCTAAGAAAGAATCTGTTGACAATCTTTTTACATTTTTAAATGCTCAATACAAATTATTACTGACATTGAATGGAACACCGTATTCAGTGTTAAACACTAAGGGTATATTGAAGAATACCGGGGTTTTTAAAACTCTCAAGATAGAAATACAAAATAAAAATTCATTGAAAATTTCTATTCAGATAAATAAAACTTATTTAAAGCCCTTGGGAAAATTCTTAAATAAAATAATAGGACTAAAATGAAGCTAGGACATATTTCAGATTTACATATATTATCTGTAATAAATACAAAATTTTATCATTTTTTTAATAAAAGAATAATTGGGGGAACAAATTTATTCCTAAATCGCAGAAATGAATATAAAGTTGAGTTTGTAGAAAAGTTAATTGACGATGTAAATAAACAGAATCTTGATTATCTTGTTGTAACTGGTGATATTACAAATTTGGCTTTGTATTCTGAATTTAAGAAAGCAGTTGAGCTTTTGAATATTTTAAACATAGATAAAAATAAAATAATAATAATTCCGGGTAATCATGATAATTATTTAAAAGCCTCATATAAAAAAAATGTATTTGAAAACTACATGAAACCATGGCTTGGTAATGATATAAATCTTGACAGCGATGAAAACTGGCCTATTTTTAGAGTATTAGATGATATTTTAATTATAGGATTCTCTTCTTCAATTCCAACTTGTCCATTTTGTGCTGCGGGTGAAATTTCTGAATATCAATTAAAAAAATTTGATGAAATTTCTCAAAAACATAAAGATAAGTTTAAAATTGTTTTACTTCATCATCATTTACCAAAACTTAAGATTAGAAAAAGATACATGGACGGTTTAAGAAACAGAGAAACTGTTTTGGAATATTTTAGTAAAAATAAAGTTGATATGGTTTTGCATGGGCATAAACATAAAAACAGTCATTATGTGGTTAATTTTAATGGTTATGATATTAATGTTTATGAGGCAGGAGCTAGTGCAAGGCTTTCCTTAAAGCATACAGGTAATTGGTCTGTTTATGATATTCAAGATAAAAAATTGATTTCTATACAGCGGAGATATCTGGATTATGATTCACAAAAATTTATAATAAAAAATTAAAGATTTAAGCTTTAATTTCAAGTGAAGACATTATTGCAATATATTGCTTTAGTGACTGAACGACTTATGAAAACAACCGTTTAGATGGTTGTTGAAATAATAATAAAATACAAATAAGTAAAAAAAATACTTAAATATTTAAAAAAGACTTGATTTTTTTATTAATGTGTATATATTTCAATAGTAATGTTGTTTATAGGAGAAATTATGACAATAACAAAAGAACAGGTTATGGCTGCATTGAGTACAGTTATGGACCCCGAGTTACATAAAGATTTGGTAACTTTAAATATGATAAAAGATGTAACAATTACTAACAGTGTAGATTTATCTGTTACTGTTGAATTAACAACACCTGCTTGTCCTCTTTCTGCTGAAATTGAAGCTGATGTGAATAAAGCTTTAAAAGCAATAGAAGGAGTAGGGGTAGTAAGTGTCAAAATGACTGCAAAAGTTGTTGAAGCAACAAAAATAGGTGGAGACAAGGATTTAATTCCTACAATAAAAAATACAATTTTAGTTGGTAGTGGTAAAGGTGGAGTAGGTAAAAGTACTATCTCTGTGAATTTAGCAATTTCTTTAGCAAATAGTGGTGCAAAAGTTGGTTTGATGGATGCTGATATTTATGGTCCAAGTTTGAATGTTATGATGGGAATGAAAGATACTAAAGTTATGACTAAAGATGGTAAAACAATGATACCATTAGAAAGATATGGATGTAAATTTATATCTATAGGCTCTCTTGTTGATGAAGGTCAGGCTTTAATATGGAGAGGTCCTATTTTAGAAGGTGTTCTGACTCAATTCTTGAAAGATGTTGATTGGGGAGAATTAGATTATTTAATTATAGATTTACCTCCAGGAACAGGTGATGTTCAATTGAGTTTAGCTCAAAAAATTAAAGCTACTGGTGCTGTAGTTGTGTCAACCCCTCAAGATCTTGCATTGGCTGATGTTAAGCGTTCAAAAGATATGTTTGATAAAGTGAAAGTTCCTATCTTAGGTGTAGTTGAAAATATGAGTTATTTTTTATGTCCTTCATGTGGTGAAAGAACTGAAATATTTTCAACTGGTGGAGCAGAAAGAATTGCAAAAACCTATGGCTTAGACTTTTTAGGTGCATTACCATTAGATGTTGAAATTAGAGAAGGTGGGGATTTAGGCGTTCCTATTGCAACAGAAGAAGGCCCTATGACAGATACATTTTTAGAAATATCAAAAATACTTGCTGGCAAAATTTCCATGCTTAATTACAAGCAAGCTGAGCAAGAAAAAAAAGAAACATTTAGTGTTAAATTATAACCATTTAATCCTTTGTAAATTCAAAATAAATTAATAATTTGCATTTTCTTATACAATAATACTAAAATAAGGATTTTTCTTTTAAAAATTAAAAAATAATTGCTTTTTTTTGCTTGTATTGGTAAAGTATTATGTGTTTTTTTTTATTTAAGGAGGATTAATGGGAAGTTTTAGGTATTTACTACTTTCTTTATTGGCTTTCTTGATAGTTTTTACAGTTACATCATGTGATGATGGTGGTTCAACAACTAAAACAGTTGAATGTGCTGTTCCTACAGAATGTAAAGCTAATCAAGATTGTGTTTTTGACTCATTAACGGCAGAAAAGGGGGTTTGTACAAACAGAGTTGTTTGTGAAGCAAATACTGATTGCAGTGATGGTCTTTTATGTGCTGATGATGCAGGTTCTAAGTTTTGTGGAACTAGAGAGGTGTTTGGAATTAAATCAATAACTCTTGATGATGCAAAAAAAGATGAATTTTATCCTATTGTAAAGCTAGAGGTTACTGGCTCTCAAGCAGAATATAGTTTTGAAGTACTTGATTCAACAAAATTACCTGCTGGGTTAGAATTAAGCCCTGAAGGTAATTTGTCAGGTACTATTACTGCTGATATTGGTGAATATACTTTTACCGTTAAAGCTACTAATGGTCCCAAAGATGCTGCTCATTATTACAATTACAGAGAAGCAACTGAAGAGTTGACTATAAAAGTGGTTGAAGGTGCTGTAACATGTAAAGTTGATAGTTGTACAGAGGCTCACAAAACTGTTTGCAGTGTTGAAAATGATGCGATTGTATGTTCTTGTGATACTGGTTATCAAGATAACGATGATAACGGTACTTGTGAAGAAACTTGTGGAATGAGTAATTTAGGATGTACTGATACTCAGCATTGTGATGATACTGCGGGTACTGCTACTTGTGTTTGCAATGAAAATTGGCAAGATGATGGGAATGGCGGAAAATGTAATGTTTGTGTAGCTGGAATGCACATAAATCCTGATGATGCTACAGTTTGCGACCCAGATGTGAGAACTGTTACATGTACAAATATTCCTGATGCTGCGGTTGCAACATGGGCAGATGCATTTGATAATGGTGATTTTGAGCAAACATGGATAAATGGGGAATATATTCCTAATGTTGATCCTGATAAGTGCTTATGGAAGTGTACGGACTCTGATAAAGTTCATGATGTAGATGCAAATGTTTGTATTTGTGGTTCTGGTTTAGTAGATGATGACAATGGTGGATGTAAAACTCCTTGTCTAGATAATCAAATTTCTAATGCAGATGGTACATGCAGTTGTTATCCTGGATATGGTGGAGATGATTGTTTAGCATGTGCTACCGGATATAACTCTAGTCGTCATGGTCTTTGTATTTTTGATTGTTCTGATAAGGCAAATACTCATGTAAATGATAATAATGATAATTGTGTATGTGACAATGGTTATTTTGATGACGGATCAGGAAATTGTGTTAATCCATGTGAAGGTGATAATGCTCCTAATTGTGGTGATACAAAAGTTTGTGTTGCTGTAGATGCTACACAGACAAATTGTGTTTGTGATGCTGGTTTAAACTTTGTTGATGATGGTAGTGGTAACTGTGGTTGTGATACCGCTAATACTCACAGAGTTTTGGCAACAACAGGTGATAGTTGTGAGTGTGATAGTGCAAATAATTATGTTGAAGATTTAGATGGTACATGCTCTCTTGATACTGCATGTACTGTTGATAGTTTTACTTCTGCAGATCCTGTAAATGATACTTATGCAACTGCAGCTGATATTACATCAGAGTTGGTTGATAGTGCTGTTCATTATGATGATTTAAATAATCAGGCAGTTGATTGTTCAAGTAGTGAAGATTGGTATAAGGTTACTGTTCCTGCAAACAAAAAGTTAAGTGTTAATATTAATTTTGTTAATGCAGATGGAAATTTAGATTTAAAATTATATGTTGGTGGTGATGGATATGACGATGATATTGAAACTTCAAATTGGTCATCTGGTGATGAAGAATTGGTAGAGCATGTTTTTAGAGAAGAAACAGATGTTTATATCAAAGTTTATGGGCCTACTTACAGTTTAGTTAGAAATACATATTCTATGGATGTTAAATTGACTGACATCGCTCCTGTTTCTGACCTTGATGGTGGTGATACATGTGCTGATGCTGTTGAAATTACTCAGTCTGGTACCTATCATGGTACAACAGCTGGAAAAACTGACTCTATGGATTCTCCATGTTCAAGTGATCAGGATGCTCCAGAGGTTTTTTATAAAATTACACCCACTACCGATGTTACTCTAAAGGCAAAAGTAGAAAAAGAATTTTATGATGGAATAATATATCTTATTGATTCTTGTGCTTCAACAGACTCTATTGCTTGTAATGATGGATTTTCATCTGATAAAATTACTGCAGATTTAGTTGCTGGCACTACATATTATCTTGTTATTGATGGTTATCATTCAGAATCAGGCGAATTCAATTTAGATGTTGAATTAATAGGGCCAGAAGCTCCTATTGTTTGTGACCCTGCATGTGATGTAGACAAAGAAACTTGCTCTGATGTGGAAGGAACTCCAACATGTACATGTGATGCAGATAAAGGTTATTTCTACAATGGTTTCACTTGTGTAAACCCTTGTTTATCTGCAAGTTGTGATTCTAAATCTAATTCTACTTGTATTCCAAGTTCAGCTATGGATTATACATGTGAATGTGATGACGGTTATACTGAATTAAATGGAGCTTGTTTACAAGAGCAAGCATTTCCTGGTGGAGATACTTGTGGTGATGGTTTACCGGAAATTACAGAAACAGGAATATACACTGGTAGTGTTAATACAAATGATACTACTGTTGAGTGTGGATATGATGATGGAAATGATGTTTTTTATAAACTTGTTTTAACAGAAGAAAGTTATGTAAATATTACAGAAACAGAAGATTTTGATACTTTTAATGCAACTATGGCATTAAGAGAGTCTTGTGATGCTACAACTGATTTAGCATGTGAATCTCTTGATACTACTGGAGTCAAGGGGTTTTATCCTGCAGGAACTTATTATCTTGTTATTGAAGGAGCCGTTGGTGATGTAAACTATAGTTTAAATGTTATAATTAATCCTAACCCATGTATTGGGGTAACTTGTGATGGTTCAAATGAATCAGGTGTTTGTACACCTTCTGATGATCAAAATTCTTATACATGTGAATGTAATGATAATTATTTCAAAGATGAAGATGGTAATTGTCTAAGCCCTTGTGATACTGCTGTATGTCCTGGTGATACTGCAAATGGAACAGGTTGTATTGCAACTTCTTTAACTGATTATTCATGTGGTTGTGCAGATAATTACTTTGAAGTTATTGCAACTGACGGAACAAGAACTTGTGAGTCTGGTTGTGAAGTAACAGCCCTTGATTGTAGTGCAGAAGGTAATAATGTTGAGTGTAGGTCTACAAGTGCAACAGAAGCTGAATGTGGTTGTGAGTTTGGTTATGTTGATGCAGATGCAACTGATGCTTTTAATTGTGTTGCAATAACTAATGGAGGAGATACTTGTAGTGATGCTGTAAATATTACTGAAGGAACTTATTATGGTTCAACTGAAGGATTTAATAATGATTACACTAATGAAGCAACTTGTATTACTGAAAATGAAAAAGGTAATGACGTTGTTTATAGTGTTGAGGTACCGGCTGGATATACTTTAAGTGCAACATTAGATGCTGATGTAACTTGGGTAGGACTTTATTTACTAGATGATTGTAGTACTATGAATTGTTTAGTTGCAAATAGTACAGCAACACAACAGCCACCTGTAACTATTGAACATACAAATACAACTGATGCTCCCATAACTCTATTTATGGTTCTTGATTCTTATACTGAAAATCAAAGTATGAATTATCAATTAGATGTAATTTTAACTCCTCCTCCTCATTGTGGAAATGGAACTATTGATACTGATGAAGGAGAAGACTGTGATCCTAACGCAGCAGATCCATTAGATGGAGCAACATGTTCATTAGGTGGTGATTTAGCTTGTGATAGTGAATGTCATTTTGATAGAACTCAATGTTGGGAATGTGATGGAACAGACGATGCCACACAGTGTACTGAAGCAGGAAAACCTTTGTGTTATACTGATACTCATACTTGTGGAGCTGCACAAGCAGAATGTGGTAATAATACAATAGAAAGCCCTGAAGAGTGCGATGGAACAGCAGTATTTGATACAAATTGTCCTGCAGGAATGGCGGGTACAAAAACTTGTGTTGCTGCTGGTGAAACAAATGAATGTACTATTGATGATTCAGGCTGTGCTGTATGTGAGGATACTTTAACATTAAATTCTGACCCTAAAAACTCAGATAAAGATAACGCATTAGAGTTAAGTTTAACAAATAATGAAGGCAGTTGGGATAATTTAACAACTAGTGTAGTCGGAGATACTAATACTTGTGATAAAGTAGAAGATTGGTATAAAGTTACCGTTCCTGCAAATCATAAAATATCTGTTGATATTTTATTTACTGATGCTGATGGTGATTTGGATTTAAATTTATATGAAGGAATTTCAACAAGTCCTGTTGGTGGTAGTTATGGTTCAGGGCATTCTGGAAGTACTACTGATAATGAACATGTTGATAATAGTGATGAAGTTAAAGATACTGAAACAATTTATTATATTCAGGTTAAATATGGTCAGAATATATATAATATGAAAATCAATATTGTTGAAATATGTACTGTTGATACAGATTGTTCTACAACTGGTGATGTATGCTTAAGTGGTGCATGTTATGATTCTACTCCTTGTAGTGATACAACAATTTGTGATTCTAAATCTAACTCAACTT
This sequence comes from bacterium, assembly GCA_027064085.1. Lineage (GTDB taxonomy): Bacteria > UBP6 > JAFGXH01 > JAFGXH01 > JAFGXH01 > JAMOQH01. The sequence goes on from JAMOQH010000061.1 coordinate 22,169, forward strand.
GTGTAGCTACTTCTAATGTTGATTATACATGTGAATGTGATGACACTTATACAGAACTAGATGGACAGTGTCTTTTAGAGCAAACTTTAAATGGTGCTAATACATGTGGTGATACTTTACCGGAAATTACAGAAACAAGTATTTTGACAGGAAGTGTAACTTCTGATGATACAACCTTAGGATGTAGTTCTGGAAGCAACGAAGTATTTTATAAAGTTGTTTTAGCAGAAGATAGTTACTTAAAGGTTACTGAAACTGAAGATTATAGTGATTTTAATGCAAATTTAGCATTAAGAACAACTTGTGATGATGTTGACAATGACTTAGAATGTAATGCTTATGGTGATGAATTTGATGGTTTTTATTCAGCAGGAACCTATTATCTTGTTGTTGAAGGTTATTCTTCTAGTAGTGTAAATTACAGATTAGAAGTTACAATTAAGTCAAATCCTTGTAATGGGGTTACTTGTGATGCTGTTAATGGTACGGGTACATGTGTTCCGTCTTCAGATGCTTTAAACTATACCTGTGAATGTAATGAAGGTTATTTCTTTGATGGAAATAATGCATGTGTAACACCTTGTGCGACAGATACTTGTGATTCAAAGCCAAATTCAACATGTAAGGCTACAAATGCAACAGATTTTACATGTGAATGTAATGATGGTTATCTTGATGACAATAATGGAACTTGTGTAGATGTTTGTGCAGGTAATAGTTGCGATGCAACAACTGAAGTTTGTGTTCCTGTAGATGCATCTAATTACAATTGTGAATGTGCAGATAGTTATATTAGTGATGGTAATGGTGGTTGTGTTGCTGATTTAGGAGTTGATACTTGTACAGATGCAAACTTGTATACAATAAATGCAAGTGGTACTTTTTATGGAACAACAAATGGTGCTGCTACTGATTATGATTGTGGTTCTGGTAGTGGACATGATGTGGTTTATGCTATTGACTTAAATGTTGATGACCAACTTGATGTAACATTATCTTCAACTCAAGATACTGTATTATTCTTAATGAAAACTTGTTCTAATGAAGCTACAAATTGTTTAGTAGAAGAAGATTCTGGATTTAGTGGTGATGATGAATCATTTAGCTTTACTGCAACAGAAGCAGCTACCTATATTATTGGTTTAAGGCGATATGGAGCTACTGCTGATATGGATTATTCATTAACAGTTGACTTAACACCTAGTACTACTGCTGCAAATGTTGGCTGGTGTAATACTCAATCTCCTGAGGCAACTGCTGCACAAGGCGAAACCGTTTATGGAAGAGTTTATGTTGCTGGTGTAACAGATGGTGCTGGTCAAGGTGCTAATGTAGATGCTCAATTATGTTATTATGCTGATGGTGATACTATTGATAATTCTGTTTGTTCATCTGCAACTTACAATGTAGATGATGCTAATAATGATGAATATATGGATACTCTTCCTAGTGATTTTGCGGATGGTGTTTATCATTACTATTTTAGATTTAAAGCTTCTGGAGATGCAGATTATTTACCATGTGATCTGAATAATACAACTGCTGGAACTAATGGTACTGATTATCAAAATGCTGCAACTTATCAAGGTGATACAGGTACTTTAACAATATCAACTCAGCATACAGCACTTGTTTCAAATGGTGATTTTGAAGCATGGACAGGTGCTAATCCTAATGAATGGACTACCATAGATTCAGGGCTTTCTTTGACACAGGAACAAACTATTATTCATGGTGGAGCTAGTTCAATGGCTGTTACACAAGGGTCAAATAAACAGGATTTTCGTCAGGATATAACTACTGTAGCTGGTACAACTTATAATGTATCTGTTTGGGTTTATACTCCTACTGGTACAGATATTAAGGCTAGAATTTATGCTGGAGATTATAGAAATTATTCTGATAATACTATTCTTGATTCATGGCAGGAAGTTACAACTTCATTTACTGCTACGGATACAACAACACAAGTTGGGCTTAGATTTTATAATACCACAGGAACTTTATATATAGATGATTATACAGTAGTTGCTCAATAATCTTTAACTCTTTTGGGGGCTTTCAGCCCCCTTTATCTCATTTATAAATTTAACATATTAAATAAATAAATCTTATTTTTAAAAATTGTATACTAATTTGTAGTAAAGTAAAAAAACTTTATCTTGCATATAGGCTGATAATGACAGTATTTTGTAAACTATAAAAATTTATATATTATTTTGATATTCTATTAATTTGGCTTATGAAATGTTCATATCCTGCTCTTTTGATTGGAGAACCTTGAAATAGTTTATTAAAGTCATCTTCATTCAACTTAAGAATATCCTTAGGCTGAATGTCCATATATCTAAAATTAAAATCTTGTTCTTTAGTTAATTTTACTTTTTTATTCCATGGGCAAACTTGCTGGCAAATATCACATCCGAAGATTAAATCATTCATATTTAGTTTTATTTCTTTAGGAATATTTCCTTTATGCTCTATTGTTAAGTATGAAATACATTTATTGCTATCTATAATTTTATCAGCCACGATTGCACCCGTTGGACAAGCATCTATACATTTTCTACATGTACCACAGTGATTTGTTGCAAGTTCTTTCTGTCCAAAATCATAGTCTGTTAATATTTCAGCTAAAAAGAAGTAAGAGCCTAGTTTTTTGTTAATTATGAGTGAGTTTTTACCTTGCCAGCCAATTCCTGAATGTTCTGCAAAATATTTTTCCAAAATTGGAGCAGAATCTGTGAATCCTCTTGCTTTGATATTATTTTCTTTTAAAAAATTAATTATTTTCTTTAATTTACCTTTTATTGTTTTATGATAATCCCGTCCGTAAGCATAAATTGATATATTTTCACCTAGATTGTCTTTTTGTGTAGGTTGATAATAGTTAAGGCTAAGTATTATCATTGATTTATAGGTATTAAAAAGTTTATTTAAATCAAATCTTAGTTCTATATTTTTTTCCATATATTGCATAGATGCATTATAATTTTTTTTTAGCCAGTTAAGATAATATTTTTTGGTATCATCATCAACGGACAGATTAGAGAATGATATTAAGTCAAATCCTAAGTTTTTTGCTTGTTTGATTACTTGATTTTTTAAATCCAAATTACATTTTGAATGGAAATGTTACAGGAATAGGGGCACCTGAGAATTTTGGGAATCTCATAGAACGAACTTTTGAGTGAATACAGTTTTTAGCTGCTCCACCACTTGATCCTACTTTAATATTTGAAACAGAACCGCTACCATTAATCCTGAATTTAACCATCACTTTACCAGAAATACTAGCATTTTTACCACATTTTTTAACTTTAGGATATATTCTTTTGATTACACTTAAAACTTGCTTAGGTTTTAGTGTTTTGGGTAAATTAGATACAACTTTTTTCTTGTGTTTTGGTGTATCGTCTCCAAGTATATCATCTAAATCATCTTTTTTATGCTTTTTAACAGCAATTTTGGTATTATTTCTTTTAGTATTATTTCTTTTAGTATTATTTCTTTTAGTATGATTTCTTTTATTTACTTTTTTTACAATTTTTGCTTCATTTGTTTTAGTATTATTGTTAGAGTCATCATTTGTAGTAAGAGTAGATAGGTTAAATTCACTATCTCCATCTGCTTCAATATTAATAGTTGTTGATATTTTAACTTTACCATCTTTTTCTACTTTGACTGCAATACTTGATGCTGGTTTGATTGTAAGTGTAACTTCTCCATTCGGATTAGTTTTAAGTTTTTGATCTCCTATTGTTATATCTGCTTCGACAATACCTGTTTTTATTGTTACCTTTTTAGGTTTAGCTTTTAGAGTATATTTTTTTGTAAAATCATCATTCGTTACAGTAATAACATCTTCTATTATTTTATAATTATCGAGAGCTAATTTAATTTTATGTTTACCAGGTTTTATTTTGATAATTCCACCACCTGTTTTATCTTTTAAACTTCCATCAAGATATATTAAGGCTCCTGAAGGAGTTGAGGTAACTATTACATTGGATAAATTTTCTTTTTTTACTGTTGTAGTATCTTTTTTGATAACACCAAAATAAATTCCAATACCTCCTAATGCAATAACAATAATAGCTACAAGTAGAATTATTAAACCTTTGTTGCTTCCACCTGAATTATTTGTTGAAGCATTAAATGAAGCATGCTGAACAACTATTTTTTTATTGTTATTTCCTTGAATATCTCTAAAGTCAATAACTTTAGATTTTGAAGAAGCATCTTCATCTTCATCTTCTTCTAAGTCTTCTTGGTCTATTAATGATTTTAAGTCTAAACCACCACCACCAAAATTTCCTGCAAATGGATCTGATTGTGCTGAATTATTATTTGAAAATGACGCGGAATTAGGCTGTTCTTGTTTATCATTGAATAATGATTCTGCATCGTTATCATCTAGTAAGCTATCATTACCAAATGCTGCAACATTTGAATCAAGGCTTCCAAAAGGATCAATGGGGGCAGATTTCACAACATGGGAAGCTAGCTGAGGGATATTTTTAATCATGCTCCAATCAGCCATTCCTGTTTTCCATACATTTGCTGTTTCAGATAGTTTTTCTTGTTTGATTTTAGATTGTAACTTAGATAAAGTTAATGGTCCAACTTGTTGACCATTAATGTGAACATACCAATCGGCTTCTGATTGGCTTTCAGTCGCTGCTGCTGTAGCATTTAAGCTAGCTGCTTGAGATGATGACATTATTTGAGTCGCTTCATCATCAAAATCCATCTCATTATTTGGTTCAACAATAGGTTCATTTGATGATTTCTTGTCATTTTCCATTTTCATAGCATCTTCGTATGACATGATTTTTGTTGCTTGATCATCAAATTCCATATCTGCACCCATTCCTGAAGGCATATCATCATCCCAATTTGTCTGGGAATCAAAAGGGTCATCATTGGTTGTAATTTCATCTGCTATTTTTTTAGTGTTATCAATGATAATTTTATTACCACATTTTTTACAGGTAATTTTAAAGCTCTTATTTTGAACTTTTGAATCATCTACAGAATATTTAGAACCACATTCTTCACATACTATCTTCATTATCGCTCCTAAAACAAACAATAGGCTATAATAAAATATTTTTATTAGATTTTCAAGTTTAATTAATCTTTTATGTAAAAATATCACTATAATTTTTTTTAAATTAGGAAAGAATATTGCTTTTATATTGCCATGATAGTGAGTTTGGAGGAAACTATGTTAGATATTAGTAAAAATACTGTAAATGCAAGGTTAAAAGATGAGGTTATTAGTAAAAATAGTAGAGTTGATATGTCAAAAAAACGACAAAAAAATAATATTGACCCTGATGGCACTAATTTAGCTATCACAAAAATTAGCAATATTCCTTATGAAGATTTACAAAATAGAATAACATCTATACAAATTGCAAGAGAAGGGCTTGAGAATAGTGTTTCAATATTAGATAAAATGAAGGAGCTTGTTTATTCTGATAGTAGTGATAGAGTAGAGAGTTTTAATAAAAAGAGATTTGAAAATTTAAAAGAAAAATTAGCAATTGAGAAAAATCAATTAGAAAACTCTATTAAGGACTTAAATAATTCTAAGAGTAATAAAGTTTTAAATGAAAGAGTTAATCAAAATGAAGAAAAAGTTGAAAACAATAAAAGAGGACATTTAGAATTTATAAAATCATTAAAATCAGTTCCTGATTTAAATTCTATTCATAAAGGGTTAACCTCAGAAAAGGTTGCTTCACTTCTTAGTTAGTTCTTTTCTTTTTTGGTTTATGAAATTATTTAGTACAATTTCTTGCTTATTGCTTAATATTTGAATTCGAATTTTATTTTTTACATCGTTCAAATTCATGTATTGGTTTGATTTTATGTTTTTTACATAAAAAATATGATAACCAACATTTGATTGAACTATTTTTGAGTATTTACCTTTTTTTATTTTAAATGCTAAGTCAAAGTATGAGGGTAAATCTTTTTTTGTAACCCAACCAATTAAACCGTTATTTTTTTTTTCAGGGGCTTCAGAGTATTTATATGCTAATTTTCCAAAGCTAAATTTTTTATTTTCTTCAAGTTTTTTTAATACTTTTATTATTTTAGGTTTTGATTCAGAAAATATGTGATACAGTAAAATTTCTTTTTTTATTGTAAATTTGTCTAAATGTGAATAATAATAGTTTTCAATTTCTTTGTTTGTAACTTTTATATTTTTAAATAGTTTTTTTAGAAATAAATCAATATATGTATCTAGCTCTATATTTTTAAGAATAATTTTTTTAGGTATATTATTTTTCACAGCAATTAATTCTAGATTATTAGTATTGTATTGTTGTTTTAAGTCGAATATTTTTTGAAAATATAGGTTTTTATCAAACTTAAGTTCTTTTCTAGCTTCTTTATATAAAATAAGCCTATCTTCAATTTCTTTTTTTAAAATAGACTTTAGTTCAGTTTCATCAAAATTTATATCATTTTTATATAAATTATATTCTTGTGAATATTTAATCAAGAATAATTTTTTGAATAAATCGTTTTCGGAAGGAGAAAGTAATACTGAAAAAATAATAGCAAAGATAAGCATAGATACCTTTTAAATAAAAAAAGGGTGCTTTGCAATAAGCACCCTCCTATTGGCGGACGGGGGGGGATTCGAACCCCCGGTACTTGCATACACACGCTTTCCAAGCGTGCACCTTAAACCACTCGGACACCCCTCCAAACTAACTATAAGTATAAATAATTTATTATTTAAGTCAAGGATTTTTTCATTATTTTAAAACTTTAGAGCCAGGTTTTAAATCAAATATTGAATTATAATCATTGTTTTGTTATTATGATAAGTAAGTTATGTTATTACTTTTTATGGAATGAGGAGAAAATATGGGATACAGAACTATTAAAACAACACCAGAAGCAGAATATATCAAAAAACAAGAAATTTTAACTCTTAAGAAAAAAGCTTTAGAAATAAAAAAGCAACAAGATGAAGCAGAAAAAAAGAGATTAAAAGAATTGCATTATATGCATTGTCCTAAATGTGGTGAAAAAATGGATGAAATTGAATTAAATGGTATTAAAATAGATAAGTGCTTTTCTTGTAATGGTACTTTTTTTGATGATGGAGAACTAGAAGAGCTTATTGATGCAAGTAAAGATTCATTTATGAAAAGTTTTTTCTCATTTTTTAAATAATGAATAACAAAATTATAATAATAACAGGTCAAACGGCTACTAGTAAAACAGATTTAGCTATAAAGTTAGCACAGTATTATAATACTGAAATAATTAATGCAGATGCTGTTATTTTTTATAAGTATATGGATATTGGTGGTGCTAAGCCAAATGCTAAAGAATTATCTATGGTAATACATCATCTTATAGGTATAAAAGAGCCCCACGAAGACTTTACTGCTAATCATTTTATGTTGGAAGCAGATAAGATAATAAAAAAACTTCATACTCAAAATAAAATACCTATAGTTGTAGGTGGTTCACAATTATATATTAAAGCTTTATTACGGGGATTTTTTAAGATTCCTGATACACCACAAGGTATTAAAAACAAATGGAGAAAATTACTAAAAGAAAATGGAAGTAAATATTTACACCAAGAATTAGAAAAAGTCGACCCAGAATCAGCAATTAGATTGCATCCAAATGATAGTCAACGCCTAGAAAGAGCTCTAGAAGTGTTTGAAACGACTGGTAAAACTATTACAGAATTCCAAAAAGAACATCAATTTAAAGATTTACGATATAATTATATTAAACTTGCGACTTTTTATGAAAGAGAAGAATTATATGCTAGGATAAATAAAAGAGTTAAAATAATGGTAGATATGGGCCTAGAGCAAGAAGTGAGAAGTCTTTTAGGTATGGGATATACTCCAGAAAATACCAAGATAATGAAGGCAATAGCATATCCAGAATTTACAAAATATATAAACAAAGAGTGGAGTCTTGAGGAAGCTATAACTAAAATTCAGCAACACACAAGAAATTTCGCAAAACGGCAAACAACGGGATTAAAATCAGAGCCTGAAGTAAATTGGCTTAATAAAGAGAATAATTTTAATGAAGCAGTTAAGTTAATAGATAGTTTTTTAAATGATTAAGCCCTTTCAAACAGCTGTTTTACAGGGATTTTTTAGCCTTAAAAAGTCTAAAAAATAAAGATAAATATAATAGGAATAATAAGTCCAAGAACTCCTAAAGTCGTTCCTCTCCATTTTAAACCTTTTTTTCCTTTTAAGTTAAATAGTTGATATTATAGTGTAATATATAATTTATTTTAGATTACTTAAAAAGCTTTTACCAAATTCAGCTTTATCTACTAAGTTAAAGTTGTCTAGAATTGTTGCACTAACATCTGCAAATGAGCTTCTTATTCCTAGTACTCCTTGTTCTTTAAATGAGGGAGAAAACACCATTAAAGGAACATATTCGCGAGTATGGTCTGTGCCATGATGAGTAGGGTCACAACCATGATCTGCCACATAAATAAGCAGGTCATCATCTGACATTTTATTCATAAAATCAGCTGTAAAAGTATCTGTTTCTTTTAAGGCATCATAGTAACCCCGTGGATTTCTTCTGTGTCCATATAGCATATCAAAATCAACTAAATTAACAAAAATTAAGCCATTTTGCTTTTTATTTAATAATTCCATAGTTTTATTTAAACCATCAGTGTTACCTTTAGTTGAAATTTCTGTAGTTGTTCCTCTGTGGGCAAAGATATCTCCAATTTTACCAACTGCAACTACAGGTATATCATTGTCTTTTAATACATCTAGCATAGTATTACTTTCTGGAACCATAGAATAATCATGTCTGTTGTAAGTTCGCTTAAATTCGCCTTTTTTATTACCTATAAAAGGCCTTGCAATAACTCTTGCTATATTATATTTATCAAGCATTTCTCTAGTTATTTTACAGATTTTGTATAATTCTTCTATAGGAACAACATCTTCATGTGCTGCAATTTGAAAAACTGAATCAGCAGATGTGTAAACAATTAGTTTTTTAGTTTTAAGATGTTCTTCACCAAATTTATCTAAAATTACCGTTCCACTTTCAGCATAATTACCTAAAAAGTCATAACCCGTTTTTTCTTTCCATTCTTCCATAATTTCTTTTGGAAAACCTGTATTTGTATAGGTAGAGAATCCAGATTTAACAGGAGCTCCAGCCATTTCCCAATGTCCAGTTGTTGTATCTTTACCAAATGAATATTCGCTCATAATACCATAATATCCCTTTTCTGGTTTAAGTTCTAAATTTTTATTAAGCATATTACTTAAACCCAGTTTATTTAAAGTATTAAGTTCATTTTTACCATTATATTCTACAGTATGTCCAATTGTGTTTGCTCCTTTATCATTAAATTTTTCAGCATCAGGCATTTCACCAACACCAGCAGAGTCAAGAACAATTAAATATATATTTTTACTTTTCATAAAAGTACCTCATAAAAATTGAGCCACATTATAACAATTATTATTTTTAAATAAAAGGTTTTTTATTTTTTTTGTCAATTTATAGTAAATATTTTTACTTTATGTTAAAGTGACCATAAATACTTGGAGTTAAAATATGAAAACAAAAGATTTTATTGACTTACATGCACATCCTTCATTAAAGTTATACTATTTTCCATATTTATTTAAGAATTTTAAAATAAAAACATTTTCAGGGCCGATTTTTAATCCATTAGGCATGAGAACTCGTTATTCTAATATAAATAAATCAACAGTTAAGGTAATTATTAATGCCCACTATGTTATAGAAAAGAATTTTTTAAAAGAAGGATTTAAAAAACCATTCTTAGGCTTCTTATGGGCTTTTGCCCCTTCTGTTGTTCATAAAATAATGAGTAAAGAACCTTACGAATCATTAATTGAACAATTTGATTTACTTGAAGAATCGGTTAATAAAATAAAATATAAAAGTAATGAAAAAAAATTGAAAATGGTATATTCATATTCAGATTTAGAAAAACTAAAAGAAAATGAAGTAGCTGTTATTCATGCAATAGAGGGGGCTCATTCTTTAGGAGAGCCTAGATTAAATGAGTCAAAAGAACATTTTTTTAAACTTGTTGAAACGAGGATAAAATACTTAAAGAGTAGGGGGTTAGCAATAGTTGGAATTGCTCATTTTTGGGACAATATGTTTATGCCTCAAACAGATGGTACAGAAATAATTGAAAAGAAAAAAAATGGTAAAATTATAGGAAAAAGAAATGACTTAACTTTTAAAATGAAAAGAGCTACTTGGAAATTTGGAGATAAAGAAAGATTATCTAAAGAATTTATAGAGTTATTACTAAAAAATGATATACTAATTGATATAGTGCATACTCAAGAACATGCAAGAGATGAAATTTATAAGCTTTGTAAAAATTATAATAAACCATTAGTTGTTTCTCATGTTGGTTTAAAGCATTTTTTTAATCATGAGTATAATCTTTCAGATCAAGAATTATTGGAAATACATAAATTAAAGGGAATTATAGGGCTAATATTTTCAAAAAGATGGCTTACTGCTCCAGAAAACAGAAAGAATAATAAAGGAGGTATAGAAGATTTGATAGAAAATATAAAATATATAAAAAAACTTACAGGAGATGTTTCAATTATAGGCCTAGGAACAGATTTTGATGGTTTTACTACTCCATTTACTGATTGTTATACTTATGCACAAACAAATACACTAACAACTCGTTTGGAAAAGGAGTTTAGCAAAAAAGAACTTGAAGATATTTTGCATAATAATGCATTAAGAGTTTTAAAATTAGTTTGGAAATAAAATTATTCCATTTAACTTGATAAAAATAAATAACTTTGATAAAGTCTTTTTACTTAGGAGGTATTATGAAGTCTTTGTTAATTTTATTTTTGATTATAACATCGTATAATCTGTTTTCAAAAGCTCCAAAATTAGAAAATATATTTTTTATATTTTCTTCTGATACAGAGTATAATATTAAATCAAATAATAGCCATTGTTTAACAATAAATAGTTCTTTTAAAGAAGCTAAAAAAGTGCATCAAAAAGCTATTTATATAAAATTATTAAATTCTGAAACTTGTAAAATGGCGAATAAAGAAATTATTATTAAATATAGCAATCAAAAGGAGATAGTTATCCCCATAAAAAATAATAAATATCCATCTATAAGTGATATAAATACTCAAAATAACAATGATATATATTCTATGCTTAGTCCGTCAGGAGTGCTTTTACTTGAAATAAATACTAAGAAAACAAGCCACAAAGTTCCATCTCCAACAAATACTGATGGTTCTAAATATAAAATAACTTTTCCATGGTTATGCTTAGAATTTTGTGGTGGAGATAGTGGTGCAGAAATAGCAGAAATTTCAAGAAATAAAGAGAGCTTAACTTCTGTATCATACGAAAGATTTACTATGGATAATGGAACATGGACTACCTTAAATATGACAGACCCAACTACAACAATTATAGATAATGATTTAACTGCTTGGCCAATGATTAGAAGTAATTCAAGAAACTTAAATGAAGATGAAATGGCCACAAATATTGATAATATATGGAATAATAGAGAAACATTAGCAATTCAAATGGTAAATGAAGCTGTAAATAATAATTATGCAGGTTATTGCATGGATATAGAATTTCAAACATCAAGAACTTCAACTAGAGATAAATATATGCAAATAGTAGATTTTTTTGCTGATAAATTACATGAAAGTGGTAAAAAACTTATGGTAGCTCATGCACACTGGGCTTCTATGGCACCAATGAGCAGATTAAAAAATACTTCTGTTGACTATGTTGCAACAATGGACCCTTATACTGCATCTGATTTATTTTTCAGAAAAAATGGAGATGAAACTCAAGGGCAAGCTTATGAAGATTATGCTCAAATAGAACACAATAGATTAATTTGGGCATTTGCTTGGGAATACCACACCAAAACTACACAAAATGCAATGTGGAACTGGCTTCAAACAAATGGATATAATGAAAATGTCGCAGGTGCTGCTGTTTGGAGGGCTCCTGCTGAAAATAGCTGTAAGTCAGGCTGTAATACTTCAACTGAAGGGATAAACTATTATGATGCCTTTGAAAGTTACTATCCTATAGATAGAAATGCAAATATTGTATGTAATGGTATTACTTGTTCTAATCATGGAGAATGTATAGAAAATAACTCACAAGCAAACTGTAATTGTTATGAAGGATATCATGCTCAAGAATTAGAGTGTATTAAAGATATAGAAACTTGCACTGCTGAAATTACTTGTTCTAATCATGGAATATGTGATGATTCAAGTGGAGTAGTAAAATGCAACTGTGAGCAAGGCTATATAAATGCTAATTTAGAATGTATTAAAAATACTACAACAATAAAAAAAACAATTAAAACTATTAATAGTGATAGTTTTAAAGTATCAGGGGCACTTCCTTACTTTCATAATCAGAATATAGGATTAAATGAAAATTCAATTTGGTGTTATCAAGATAATGGTGATGTTGAAAATAAAATGGCTTTGACATTTTACAATTTAGCATCTGGTAGATATAGAATTTATACATATATCCCAAGTATTGAAAATCTTTCTAAAAAAGCAAGATATTCTATAAAAAATGGAGAGAGAATAGAAACTGCTACTATAGATCAAACTAATAATAAAGGTGATTGGACATATTTAGGAGAATTTAATGTAAATGAAAATTTAGAAATTTCTGTATCTTGCTATGAAGAAAATACAAATATAAATACTTTTAAAAAAATATATTTTTCAGCAATAAAATTAGAATTATTGGAGACAGAATGAAAATAAAAATAAAAATTAATAAAATGTTTTTTATATTCTTTATAGCTACTTTATTTGTGTCTTGTAGTTCTTCTTCAAGTAATTCGCCTCAAAATATTAAAAATGAATGTGAAGAAAATAATTGCTATAATCATGGAATATGTCTAGATAGTGGTGTTTGTACTTGTGAAGATGGTTATGCTGCTCCATATTGTTTAAACTGCAAAGAAGGTTACATGCTATCGCCTGAAAATAAGTGTATCCCTCCAGAAAGTGGTATGGTTTATGTTAATGCTACTCATTTTGAAATGGGATGTGATAAAACTGTAGATTCTAAATGTAATGAAGATATAGAAAAAAAACATAGTGTATATTTATCTCCTTTTCAAATAGATAAATATGAAGTTACTGTTTCAAAATATAAAGAATGTGTAGATAGTGGTAGTTGTAGTAAGCCAATAGAGAATTCTATAAATAATTTATGTAATTATGGTTCTTTTTCAAGGTTAGAACACCCTGTTAATTGTGTAACATGGCAACAGGCTAAAGATTATTGTTCTTTTGAGGCTAAAAAACTACCTTCTGAGGCTCAATGGGAGTTAGCTGCAACTGGGAGTAAAAAATCAAGAATATATCCTTGGGGCAATAAAACTCCAAATTGTGATTACGCTGTAATTTATGATAAAAGTTCGGGGTGTAATCGTGGTAGAACGGCTATCGTTGGCAGTAAAGAAAATGGTAAATCTATTTATGGTGCTTATGATTTAATAGGAAATGTGTGGGAGTGGTGTGAAGATTATTATGATAAGGATTTTTATTCAAATTCTCCTGAAAATAACCCTATAAATACAATAACTACTAAATATAAACTAGTAAGAGGTGGTGGATTTGATTTTAAGAATCTAACTACTTTACGAAATAAATATCGAGGCTTTGCTATTCCTGAAAAATCTAGTCCATCAATTGGATTTAGGTGTGTTAAATAATAATATTAATTAATATAATTTATTCACTATTTAAAATTAGTTATTTAAGATTTATAATTTAAGATTTACTCTTGTGAACAACTAAGGTAGATTTATTTTAACACCTTGTTATAAACACAACGGAAAGGATAAGCAGAATCATAAGAAGTTATGGCTTGCTCGTTACTTCCACCATGCCATGCTGTGTTAACATTATTCCATCTAACTAAATGTAAACCATAGTGATTGCTATACCAATACACCGCTTCATTTATCCAATTCCAAGTATTACTACCATTAGGTAAACCTTGTTGTACCAAATTGACAAAGGAATTACTGTCCATTAAGTGTCCACCTGCAAATAAACATTCGTTAACAGCAGCCGCATAGTCTAATGCCACTCTATCATAAGAATCTGCATACATAGTTGTGGTTTCAAAACATTCACTATCAGGAACACCATTACATTTGTTACCATAAAGTATATCACTAGACTTTGCAGGCCAAATACATCTGTAATAATTCGTATTAGTTAAATTTTGCCTTGAAATTCCTCCATTGCTTAATCTAACAGTGATATGTTGAGTATCGTTATAAGTTGCAATTAATGTCCACAAATAATCAGTTGAAGCTCCTGTTGCAATATTAGAATTAACTAAACTATTATTAGCTCTAATTCTGTATAATTCATCTGCACTTGGTAACCTAGCACCTAAAGATTCACAAGTTGATTTTGCATCTTCATAATTTGCTGATCTAGGCACAGCATCCCAAGCATTTCCCCAAGCATCTATTTTTTCAGAACCATTTGCATTACCATTTGAGCTTCCATTAGCTGCAACTACACAATCAAATGTTGTTCCGTTCCATGTTAGAACATCAGTATCGTTAGTACAAGTTGGTAGTGTTGGTCTTTTTTGTTCCCAAACACATCTATAATTTCTATTATTTGTTGGTCCACTTCTTTCAAAAGTTGTACTCATAATATGATACCATCTTTCAGTACCTGTTCCACTCCATCTAAGTATATTAACTCCATATCCACCACTATACCAATAAAGCATATCAGTAGTCCAGAGCCAATTATTACTGCCATTAGCCCAACCTTGATGTATATTTTCTATGAAATCTCTTGAATTAGCCATTCGTCCACCCAAATCTCTACAAATTTGAACAGCTGAAGCATAGTTAGTGGTAGCTCTATCTTCAGAATCTGCAACTAATTTAGTACTTCTATTATTATTTACAAAACAACCATCAGCGCCATTACAATTATTTGTACTAGGTGTAGAAAATGCTTTTTGATCTTCTAAACCTATACATCTAAAGCGTTCTCTACTTGTATGATATGCAAGAGAGCCCATACTAGAAACTTGATATCTCCAAGAAGGAAGACCTATTCCTGACCACCTAATAATACTAGAGCCATTACCTCCATTATACCAATATATTGCATCTCCTACCCAATTCCAACTATTAGTACCATTAACTAAACCTTGATGTATATTTTCTGACCATTGCACCAATGTTGGAATAGATGCACCATAAAAATTACATTCATTAGTTGCAGCAACATAATCTAGGCTTGGTCTATCTAAGTTATCAATATTATAATATCTATCATATTTAGTGCATTCTTCTCCTGGATTCCCATAACATCTTTGACTATCAAATCCACTATTATCATCATTAGGCCATATACATCTAAAATTAAGCATTTGATTATTAGAATCATTTCCATTAGATACATTGCCATCGCTTAGTCTGATGGTTACTCTATTGTTACCTGAATAAGATGCAATTAAAGTCCATAAATAATTAGTATTGTATGTTTGTGCAATATCTCCACTTCCTGAACTTGCATTGTTTCGATATAATTCAGTTGCAGTAGGCAATCTTCCTCCTAAAGATTCACAAATAGCTTTTGCTTCACTCCAAGTTTTTTTACCTCTTTCCATTCCATCCCAATCGGAACCCCAACTATCGGTTACTGGATATCCATTAAAAACATTACAAAAACTAAATTGCCAACAATCTTCATCTGCACAATCTACTTTGCCGTCTTCATCATTATCTTCACCATCTGCACATTTTGCAGAGCTATCTTCAGTATTAAATGTTCCACAAAAAGTAAAGCCTTGACAGTCTTCATCATCACAATCTACTTTACCATCTTCATCATCATCAAGATTATCTTGACAAAGTGCTGCTGTATTTTCTACAGGTGTTTCTACTGCACAGAAAGTAAAGCCTTGACAATCCTCGTCATCACAGTCAACTTTACTGTCATTATCATTGTCAAGATTATCTTGGCAAAGTGCTGCTGTATCTTCTACAGGTGTTTCTACTACACAAAAAGTAAAGCCTTGACAATCCTCATCATCACAATCAACTTTACCATCTTCATCATTATCAAGATTATCTTGACAAAGTGCTGCTGTATTTTCTACAGGTGTTTCTACTACACAAAAAGTAAAGCCTTGACAATCCTCATCATCACAATCAACTTTACCATCATTATCATTATCAACATTATCTTGACACTTAACAGCAGTATTCTCTAACAATGGTTGACAGAAAGTAAAGCCTTGACAATCAGTATCATCACAATCTGTAGCTAAATCATTATCATTATCAATATTATCTTGACAAAGAGCTGCAGTGTTTTCTACTTTAGGAGTTGTTGCGCAAAATGTAAAGCCTTGACAATCTTCATCTTCGCAATCTATCTTACCATCATTATCATTATCATTTTGATCATTACAAGCAGTGGATGTATTTTCTTCGCCTGCCACACAAAAACTAAATACTTGACAGTCTTCATCATCACAATCAGTTTTAC
Source organism: bacterium (assembly GCA_027064085.1). GTDB lineage: Bacteria > UBP6 > JAFGXH01 > JAFGXH01 > JAFGXH01 > JAMOQH01. The sequence continues at coordinate 38,794 of JAMOQH010000061.1, forward strand.
CATCATTATCATTATCCTGATGATCATTACAAAGTGCAGCTGTATTTTCTACTTTACTATCGCAAAATGTAAAGCCTTGACAATCTTCATCGTCACAATCTACTTTACCATCGTCATCATTATCCCTATTATCTTGACAAACAATAGCTGTATTTTCTTCTGTTGTTGCACAAAAAGTAAAACCTTGACAATCAGTATCTTCACAATCAGTTTTACCATCTTCATCCGTATCTAAACCATCTTGACATAATACAGCAGTGTTTTCTACTTTAGATGCACAAAATACGAAGCCTTGGCAATCTTCATCATCACAATCAGTTTTACCATCATCATCATTATCATTCTGATCATTACAATCAACAGCAGTATTTTCAGTTTTGGTAACAGTTTGACAAAAAACATAGCCTTTACAGCCTTCGTCTTCACAATCTATTTTACCATCTTCATCATTGTCTTTGCCATCTTGGCATTGTTCCGCAAGAACCTCTTCTGTTTTAAGAACTTCTTTACCAGTAACCGTGCTAGGTGTATCACTACATGATAATGTTATTAACATTAAAGCTAATACACTAATAATTGTTAAAAATTTTACTTTCATAATCCCTCCAAAAAAATATAATTACATAATTTTATACTAAAATATAATGACTTGTAAAGATTTTATTGATTTATGTATTAATAATCTTTAAAAAATCAATTAATCCTTCAATATTATCTCCTATTGCGGTTTCATCTGATAATACAAAGCCTTTATAGCCTTCTTGTTTAATTTGATAAAGAGCTGAAATCTCTGTTCTTGTTGGGGTTTTGAATTTTATCATTGAATGTAGCACTTGACCGGCTAGATAAATATCTTTATTTAATTCTTTAACTTTTTTAGAAAATTCATATTGTAATTTACCTAATTTTTCTATTCCTGCTTGAGCTCCTAAATCACCTCTACAAAACCATATTTTATCAAATTTTTCATTTATTTCATTAACAAATTCTAGTGATTCCGGCCTTTCTATTTTTGCTGTAATTTTTTTAGAGCTATATTGTTTTAATATGTCATATTCGCTTCCATCAAGTACAAACGAAAATGCGAAGTTAGTAAAATCAAATTTATTTGCTATATCAATCATCGATTTATCAAATTTAGTGATTTTTTTATATTTTATGGGATGATTTTTAATATTTATGCCTTTCTTAGAACTTAATTCTCCATTTTTTATTACTCTACATTTAATACTTTCATTTTTTATAGCTATTACTTCCAAAATTATGGAGGCATCATTTAAATATATTTTATCATTTATTCTTATGGCGTTAAAAAAATCTTTATTTTCAAGAGGGATTATTGAAATATTATCAGAAACTTTAAGTTTTTGAATAAAAACTATTTTTGGTAATTGAGTAACTTCAGGATAGCTTCCTATTCTTATTTTTGCTCCTTTTAAATCTATAATAACTTCTTTTTTTTCATTCTTCTTTTTATATAACTTGTCTAAGGTAATTAGAGTATTATTCAACTCCAAAGGTGTTAAATGCGAAGCATTTAATCTAAAAGCAGTAGTAATAGAAAATAATAAATTTATTGCTTTCTCATTATTAGACTTTGGCCCAATGGTTGAAATGACTTCTAGCAAAATATCTCCTATAGAACAAATTTTTCTTTAACTAGCTTTTTGTTTTTATATTTAGCCTCGTAATAAACCTGTTCTCTTTTAAATAGATTAAAAAAGTTTTTTATATCAAATACTTGTAATACTTTAACATCTTTTTTAAACTCATGAGATTGATAGTATAAAAATTTATGAGTTTCTTTGAATTTATTAAAAGATTTACTCTTTTCTATTCTTTTTAAGTCTTCGGGTGAAATATTATTTGTAAAGTATTTAACAAATAAATATTTTCTTTTTATTATGTCTAAATTAAATAAATAAATATTATTTTCAGCAACTCTTATTATATTCCATATATTTATTTTTAAAGTTGGAGCAATTAATATTTTATATTCTTCATTTAAACCTTTAAATATATTCTTAGCAATAAACCTTTTTATAACATAGCGACTAATAAAATATAGTATTAGGATAATTAAGGGTATTAATCTTCCCAGAAAATTCAATTTACTGTCTAGGAAAATCATTAAAAAATTAGAAATAATTAATATAATGCTTGGAACAATATCAAAATAATTAGAAATAGATAAATTAAATTTAATATTTTTAATTGGGTAAAAAGGGTATAAGTATTTAGATTTAGTTAAATCTGAAAACAAATGTATTAAATTTCCTAAAAAAATAAATAAAAAACTAAGAAAAAAAGTCTTATTAAATTTTAATGTAATTATTGAAAATATTATATCTAGGGGTATCAATATCACAAATGAATGTAATAACTTATTTTTAAACTTTAACTTGTCTTTAATAAAAAATAATAAAAAAATTTCAAAATAAGGAAATATTATTCCCACTACCATCAAGTAAAGCCAAAAATTATCTACTTTTAATAAAAAAAGTAGATATATTGAGAATAATATACTCGTTATTACATTCATTTAAACTTTGACCACTTACATGGATATTTATTTGTAGAATTAGGATTCATTGAGTCGTCTATGTCAATAATAATATCTTCTTCTTCGGATGCTTTATCCCAAGCACTTGGAAGTATATTAAAGGGAAGTACTTTTGTTAATATTGGAAGTAAAATTGCTCCACCTGGTAATAAAAAAATTCCTAATGCAGGAATTGTTTTTAAGGTATCGTAGGTGTTTTTTGTAATTAAGTCGTTCTCTTCTTTTGTTAAAGGAGCACCTTTCATTTTTTTATTAATTAATAATGTCATGTCTTTAGTTTCTGTTAATTGTTGCATTATCCTATCTTTATTTTCAATAACGACTTTAGTTATCTTTTTGGTAATATTATCTTCAAATGCTGTAAAGATTTTGCTTAACGAAGAGGAGTAAATAATTTCTTTATTAGCACTCAAGTAATTATTCACTTCAAGAATTAACATTTCATGTTCTATGTAGTTTAAGTTAAATGCATCTCTTAAAGTTTTTAATATTTCCTTTTCTTCATTTGTTTCTTTATTGTCAATTAAAACAGTTATTATTGATATCTTATAAATAACCCTTAATAAATCTTTTCTTAGATTAAGTGATTGAATACTTTTTAATATCTCAGATAAAGATTTCCTTTCTTGGGGAGTTTTATTTTTATTAATCATTGATGTTAATTCATTAAATATTTTTTTTTCATGTTTATGAAAGACTCCATCACTTAAAATTATATGAAAAACTAAATCTAGAAAATATACATTTGCTTTTTTATATTTTTCATTTAATTCTTGAATATTAGTAAAATTTCCTGAAAAATAATCAACTACAATATTAGTAAAGTTATTCACTTTTAAATAAATAAATAAGTAATGATAAAGAGAAAAATATACCTCACTATCTCTATAAATAGATTCGATTTTGAATAATCTCAATAGTTGAGATTCAGAACGAATTTCAATATGGTTATTCATTAGTTTTAGGATTCTAAGAAAATCAGTAACATCAGCTTCTTTGCCAAAGTAATAGGTTATATCATTAAATATTCTAAGTAAAATCCATTTTATTTTTTTCTCAGGTTCTTCTGTAAGTAAATCAATATTTATTCCATCGATATAGTCATTACAATGAAAAATAATATGAGGTAAACAAGTTTTTTTATATGTTTTTATCTCTTCTGTTACGGAAACATCTATTTTTTTTAATATTTTATTTAATAAATCTTCAAATCTCATAAATAACCACCAATAATTGTTAATATTATAGCAATGTTTTTAAAATATTCAAGAATTATTAAGTTAAATAACTTTTTAATAATTATTTTTTCTTCTAAATATAAGTAAAAAAATGAAAAGCATCAAAGATAAATAATAATTGTAGTTGTTAATACTAGAATATGAACAAGAACTATTGTTTTTAGACTTTGGTTTTGGTTTTGGCTCTGTATTAATTTTTTTTATACATTTATTACCAATACCAAATTCATATCCATCATTACAATAACATTCGCCATCAGTATTATTACATTTTGCATTTTCAGAACACATAGCATTTTCACATAAAGAACCTTGATCATACTTTAAGCATTTATCATTTTCGTTATAAAATCCTCTATTGCAATGACATAAAACATCATTAGTATCACAATAAGCATTTTCTTGACATTTAATACTAGTACAAGCATCATCTATTCTGCAAATCATTCCCGTTTCACCTTCATTATGATAACCAATATTACAATTACATTTTACTTCAGTAATACTTACAACTTCACAGATTCCATGATTAGAACATTTTATATCTTTGCAAGGATTATATTCAGGGTCTAGAATACATGATCCATTTTGCTTTTTATAACCTAAATCACATTCACAAGAAATATTTATACTAGTTTTGTTGTCAGGATTAAAACTATCATTAAAAACACATTTTGAATGCTCTGGACAAGAATATTGAGAACACGGTTCATAATTATTGCAATCAGCATCATTGGTATCAATAAATCCATCACAATCATCATCTTGATTGTTATTACATAGTTCGCCATCATGATTAGGGATACAATTAGATAGGTTTTGTGCCTTTAATAAAGCTTTGTAAACATCTACTTTTCCATAACCAAAATCAACAGAATAACCATTGGTATTATAATTATTTCCTATTTTATTTGCGGTTGTTTTAATTATATCTATTACCTCTAAATAAGTTAAATTAGGAGCTTCTGATAAAATTAACCCTACCATTCCTGCAACCAATGGTGTTGCAGATGATGTTCCACCAAAATACTTTGTATAATTACCTGCGGAATCAACTTCTCTAACATAATAATCCTTATTAGTTCCATTATTATTATATCCAAGCCTTCCCGTTCTATCCGTTGTCCATATATTTCCTTCTGGTGTGTGAAAGGACTCATAAGTACCAGCACTTGAAGGAGCAACAACTGTTAAATAATTTCCAAAATTACTGTATTCAGCTCTTTTGTCCTGGTAATCACTTGCTCCTACAGCTATAACATTTATTAAAGAAGATGTTTCATAAGAAAACAACTGTCTATTATCATTTCCAACAGCAAATAAAACAATACATCCTTTTTTATTACGGCCATTTGCTGTTACATAATTTATAGTGTTTTTAAGCTCTTCACTCACGGGAACAGCCTCACTTGCTCCCCAAGAATTGCTAATTACATCAGCTCCCATTAACATGGCCCATCTAAATGCTTGAGGGGTTGAACTAGAATAAACTGCTCCACTTTCTGATAATAATTTTGCTGAAATTAAAGAACAATTAGGACAAATTCCTATCATTCCCTTTCCATTATCTCCAATTGCTGATGCTACACCAGCACAAGAAGTACCATGTTCTGCACCTAGATTTTCAGCTTCAGTACTGAAATTTTTATGAGCAATAACATTTAAATCTTCATGTTCGCTATCTATTCCATCATCGATTATTGCAATTTTTATTGATTTAGAACCTTTATTGATATCCCAAGCAAGATTTGAATTTGCTCCACCAGTACCTGTTCTATGATGCCATTGATTAGAAAAGTAAGTGTCATTTGGAGTATAATATTTTTTATAAATTGTTATAAAGTCAGGATGAGAAAATTCTACTTCAGGTAAATTCTGTAATTTATTTGCTAAAGTTAGTATGTTTTTAATATCTTGATTGCTTTTAACAACTAAGAAAATTGAATAATCTATATTTTTTGTATTTTTTGTATATAAACTATTCTCCTTTAGAATTTCATTAATTCTTGAAACAGAAGTATCATTTTTAAATTTAATAACTATTTGTTTGTCAATAAATCTAGGCCAAGAATTATTGTTTTTAAAATGATATCCTTTTATTTGATATGAAACAAATGAAGTTTTTTTAAATATATTTTCAATGTTATCTATTTTCGAAGAAAATTTAAATAAAAATAAATTACTACCAATATTTTTAAGCTCTTCTATTTTAGGAATATCTTTAATCGCCTTCAATTTATTTTTGATTTCTTTAACTGAAAGCTTATACTTAGTTTTTACTCCAATAAATTGATTTGATTCTATTAGAGGTATTTTGTTACCAAAATTATAATAAAAATTATCTGTTGAGTATATATTAAATGCTATAAATAAAATTACGATATATTTCATGTAGACCTCCATATAATGAGATACTCTACACCATTATTTAAAAAAAAACAAATATGTAATAACTTATTTTCATTTAAAACAGTAGTTTCTTGCAATTTGTCTTTATTTTTTCTATAATAATTTTGTGATTTTTTCACTCTTTATAAAAAAGGAGATAAATGACAGAAAATAATGAATTAAATAATATTAATGAGCTAATTGATGAAAGTATTTCTGAAATTGTTCAAAAAGAAAAAAAAGATTATTTAAAATTAGAAGCAAATGAATATTTTCTTGATATTAAACTAGAGCAAAAATTAGGAAGGAATTCATTTTCATCTTCCTATGTTATTAAACATGAAAATGAAAATAGAATTTTAAAAATATTAAAATCATCTATATATAAATCTTATGAGGATTTCTATAAACCATTAGTTGCTTATCAAAATTTAGATACAAGAAGTAAATATCAAGTTTATGATTTTGGGAAACATGAAGATTATTATTATATTATATCTACATTTGTTGAAGGAAGAAGCTTAAGGCAAGTTCTTGAAAATAAAAAAGAACATGGAGAGTTATTTAGACTAAAACATGCATATGGAATAATTGTTCAAGTATTGCAAGAACTCTCTCATATTGATGGAGAATTAGCACATACCTTAATTACTCCAAGTACCGTAATTATATCAAGAGATGGTAGCGTTTCAGTTGTTGAATTTGGAATATATCAGAATTTATCACCAGCAAAAAGGTTTAAAGTATCATCTGAAATAGGATTTGCAGATTTTATTGCTCCTGAATTAACAACATTAAATCAAGAAATGGATTTAATAGTATCAGATATTTATTCAATTGGAGTATTATTATACTGGCTTTTAACAGCAGAAACTCCACAACAATATTTTGAAATACCGGCAACAAAATCAGAAGACATGAGTAAATCATTGCGTTTATTACTTGAGAACTGTATTCATCCAAATCCAACAAATAGACTAAAAGACATTAGATCATTGCAAATAACATTAACAGCCTTGATTTCAGAAAGGCCAATAAGTAAAATTCAAAGTTTTTCTGATAAATTACAAAAAACGCCCCCTAATGCTCCAAATACACCGCCTAAAGCACCTCCAGTACCAAAACAATTTACTCCACCTGTTTTTAAGCCTGCTTCAATAAAAGATAGTAAATTAAATCTTCCCGATAAAAAAGTTGTAAATGAATTTGAGAAATTTAAATCTAAAAAAGGTGATGTAACATTAGGTGAATTAGATGAAGTAGAAAGATGGTTTTTTGTAAAAGATGGCGTTGATTATGGCCCCGTAAGTGCCAAAAAGATTAGAGAATTAGTAGAATTAAAAGAATTAAAAACTGATACAATTATAAAAACATTAACACACCCAGTTAAAAGAGGTAAAGTTTCAGAGCTAGAGTTATTTAAAAATTTTATTAAAGATTTTGAATTAAAACAATCCGAAGAAGATATGATAAAAAAGATGGCTTCTTCAAAAAGAAAAAATTTTATAATTATAGGCGTTATTGCTGTTATTATTGTTCTTATTGGAGCATTTATATTTATTAATTCTAATAAACCAAAACCTAAAAAATATGCACACCTTGAAGAAAAGAATGAAGGTTCTTCTGTTGAAGTTATCGTTCAAGAAGAAAATGGTTTATCAAGTGATGAAGATTCTAATAAAAAAATAAATAGCAAAAAAGGAAAACGCCATAAAAAAAGAAGAAAAAGAAAAAAATATTACAGAAAACGGAAAGTTAAGAATAAAAAGACAGGTAAAATTGAAACCGTTATGGTTGAAGTTGATAGAGAAGCAGAAATGAAAAAAGCTTTTAATGAAAACAACAAAGAAAATAATGATGTAGCATCAATTTCATTTAAAGGTAATAAAAAAGGAAAAGATTTATCAGATGAAGAAATTAAATCTAAAATATCTACAATAAAAAAAGATGTTATATCTTGTTTTGAACAAGAATATTCAAGAACTGAGTATTTACCATCAAGATTAAAAATTTCATATAATATCAGACAAAATGGTAAAATATATAGAGTTACAATTCAGCATCCAAAGTATAAACATAAAAGAGGAAAGTTAAATTATTGTGTTGTAAAATCTTTTAGAAAAATTAAATTTACCCCATTTAGTGGTGGAACCAAAGTTGGAACAATGCCACTAGAATTTGAAGTAGAATAATATAGGAGAAGCCTTATGAAAACCATTTTAATTATCTTGATTTCAGTATTTCTATTTACTTCTTGTAATAAAAATAAAAAAAATAATGATAAAAATGAATCTAATTCAAAAACTAAAGTATCTATTAAAACTTATAAACTAAATAACTCTACTCCATTATTACTTCTAACAAAAGAAACAGAAGCAATATTAAATCTTAAATCTATAAAATCTACATTTAGCAACTTTGAAATTAATGATAATTCAATTTTTGGTATTAATATTGATAATGAAGTTGTTCCATTTTTTAAAAAACTAATATCAATTAATCCATTAAATTTAAAAGAACTTGAATCAATTGGAATTGATATAAATAAAGAAGTAGGGGTAGCATTTTCAGATATTTTGTTTGGTAAACACGATTTATCTTCTATAAGTATCATTTCCTATATTCCATTAAAAGATAGTAAGAAGTTTTTAAATCATATTGAAAGCAAGTTCGTTAATGGGCATCATGTTAATTTTGATGAACTTAGCTTTATAAAAGAAAATGGTTATATTAAAATATCAGGAAAGAGAGCAGATGAAAGGCTATATCTTTTAGTAAAAAATAATTATCTTTTTGTTGTAATAAATCCTTTAGCTCCACAATTAGCTTTAAATACTGTTAAGTCTTTGATAGTAGAAAAATCTTTAATTAAAGACAATAAAGTTTTTAATAAAACTATTAAACTTGCTAAAATAAATTCAGGAATATATTTATATTCAGATATTGAAAAAATTATAAATTCAAATCAAGTTAGAATAGAAAAAGAATTTCGTAATAAGGCTAAACTTGGACAAACCGTAATAAATGCTTTAAAGTCATATAAAGCTTTGGCTGTATCAATAGATTTTGACTCTAATGACTTTATTATGAATGCAGTAGCATTACTAAATAAAGATTCTAAAGTGTTTTCTATTTTAAAAGATATAAAATATGATAATTCAATAATATTAGGAGTGGATAAGCCCGCATTGATGTTAATGTCTTTTGGAATTAATGTTAAAGAATATTTAAAGTTTATCAAATCCTTTATGGAAGAAAGAGATAATGCTAGAATGGATGAGGAAATAAAGAGGGTAGATAAAGAGTTTGGTATTAATTTGCAAAAAGATTTAATAAATAATTTTGATGGTAATTTTGGATATGCTACTTATGATGGCATGAGTATCTCTACTACTAACTATAATAGTATTATGACTATTGGATTTAAAAATGTAAAACTTATTGAAAACTTATTAGATAAGGTCTTATTAAGCAAAAAATTAGAAAAAGTTAAAAAATATGTAAATAAAACAAGCATTAAAGGTAAAACAGTTTATGTTATTAATGCAATGGTTGTACAAGTTTATGCTGGTTTTCATAAAAATAAATTAATAATTGCTTCTAACAAAAATATGTATGAAGCAGTAATGAATTCATCAAAAGAAAAAGGATTTTATAAATATGCTAAAAATGATAAAATATTAAATGAATTATCTAATGGTGATATCATATTTTATGTTTCATTTTTAGAAGTAATAAAGGCGTTAAACAATTTTAAAGCATTACTTCCTCCTAAAATAATAGCCGTGGCTACTGATATTTTAGAGTTATTAAATTATTTTTCAACAAATGTTAATATGAATGATGATACTGTATCTGTTAGTTATATGTTAAAAACTAATTCTAAAAAAATGTTTTTCCCTTCTGTTGCTGATTTAGTAAAAAAATATATTAAATAAATCAATAAAAATAAATGAATATTATATTATTTAAAAAATCAGCTTATATAAACAAGTCAGAAATTATAATAAAAGATAAAAAAAAATATAAACACATTATAAAGGTACTCAAAGCTAATATTGGCGATAGTATAAAAATTGGGCTTATAAATGATTTACTTGGAATTGGTATAATAAAAAATATAGATAAAACTGAAAAAACAATCACCTTAAAAGTGGAGTTAAATAAAAAAGCTCCTAAAAAATTAAATACAACACTAATTTTAGCAATGGTAAGACCCAAAAGTTTGAAAAAAGCACTGCATGTTGCAATTTCTATGGGAATTAAAGAAATTATTATTATAAAAACATGGAAAGTAGATAAATCCTATTGGTCTTCTCCACTTCTTCTTGAAGAATCACTAAATGAAATTTCAATTGAAGCACTTGAGCAAGCAAAAGATACTATAATGCCTAAAATTATAATAAAAAAATTATTTAAACCATTTATTGAAGATGAACTATCTCCATTAATGAACTTAAAAAGAGGTGTAATTGCTCATCCTATAGCTCAAAATAGTTTTTTTGATATTAACAACAATGCCGAACCATTTAATATTGATTATCTAGCTATAGGTCCTGAAGGTGGATTTATAGATTATGAAATTAATAAATTCAAAAATATTGGTTTTGAGGTATTTAAGTTAAATGAAAGGATTTTAAGAGTTGAATACGCTATTCCTGTTATATTGTCTAGATTGATTTAGTAGTAAATTTAATAAAAATTAATAATATCGTTTGCAGAAAATTATAATTAATGATAAAATAACTTGTTTTTTTTTGAGGAGTAAATTTATGAAATATTTTATTTTGATTTTATCTGTTTTTTTATCAGTATTAACTATTTCTTGTAGTGACAGTTCAAATAATAGCCAAAATAATGATAATTTAGGTAAAGAGGGCTATAGTTGTAAAAAAGATAAGACTTGTGATGATAAACTAATTTGTAATCGTAATAATATATGTGAACAAGATGATTCAGATGGTAAAATTGGAACAATTAATAATCCTTGTAGGACTGATAAAACTTGTGATGCTGGACTAATTTGTAATGTAAATAATATTTGTGAAAAGGAGCAGACAGAACAACATGCAGGAGAAGAAGGATATTCTTGTAAGGAAAATGCAGTTTGTAATACAGGTTTAGTTTGTAATTCACAAAATATTTGTGAAAAGCAACAAGTAAATGAGCATGCTGGAGAGGAAGGGTATTCATGTAAGGAAAATGCCGTTTGTAATACGGGTTTAGTTTGTAATTTACAAAATATTTGTGAAAAGCAACAGGTGGATGAACATGCAGGAGAAGAAGGATATTCATGTAAAGAAGATAAAGTTTGTAATTATGATTTATTTTGTAATACAGATAATTTATGTGAAAAAAACGATGTGGCTGATTTTGGTAAAGAGGGAAAACCTTGTATTAAAGTTGGAGATAAGAAATGTTTAACTGATGATTTATTTTGTAATGAATATAATCTTTGCGAAAAGATGCAAGGAACTAGGGGTGAAGAGGGTAGTCTTTGTAATATAGATGGAAGTTGCAATGCTGGATTAATGTGTGCATTGGAAGATATTTGTATGAATGAAATAGATTTCAATACAGGAGACGAAGGTCAGAATTGCAGAGTAACAGATGATAGTATGGAATTTTGTTATGATGGGTTAACTTGTGATACTTTTGGTGAATGTCAGTTAGATTGTAGTCCTGGAAATGACAGTTTATGTACAGATGATGGTGCATTTAATTTTTCTCCTTATGCTGGAGTTTATAAATTAATTCGTTTTGATGAAACTACTAATTGTGGAACTAATAGCTATAGCCCTAAGGATAATGTTGATTATGAATATTTTCAGTTAACATTTGAAAATTATTATGGCTTTAAGTATTTAGGATTTCATGATTGTCAAGATTTAGGAACCTGTAGTTCTAGTGAAAAGTCTTACTATAAAATTGTAGATATTGATGGAGCTGAATTAATGGAATTTGCTAGTGAAAATGCAGATGGGTCATGTACTTATACTGCAGTAGATACACGCATAAGAATGGTTGGAAATAAAGTAAGAATAAGATATGTATTTAATGAAGCTATTGTTACTGATTCTGGTGATGAGTGCAGTAGCTTAAATGTTCATAATCATTATGGTGAGATGACTTGTGGTAAAATTAGAATTATAGATGGAATTAAACAATAGTTACTTCAACTGCTTGACAGCATTTTCCGTAGAAAAAAGTAAAGCAATGCTTTCTTTTTAATCTCATCAACTACCTAAAGGTATTTTCTTCGCAATTTTGAGCTTGTAATCTCAGAATTTGTATTAGTTTATTTCGTAGATGTTACTATATTTATCTATTAGATAATCAGTATAGTATTTAGAATTAGGCTCTTCTCCTGTTGCAATAATCATTAATTCGGAAGGGTCTTTTAATTTACCATATTGGTGAATATTTTTATTTAAATAATCTTTTATTTTTGATAATTCACCCTTCTTAAGAGTTGCTTGAATATCTATAGTTTTACTCATTTTATTCATAATTTGAGAAGCGTTTGCACTTCCTAGAGCATAAGAAGGAAAATATCCAAATAATCCTGCCGCCCAATGTACATCTTGTAAAACACCTTCAGCATCATTTTCTATATCTAGGCCTAAGTACTCCTTAGTCATTTTATTCCATATTTCTGGCAAATCTTTAACCTCAATTTTTCCTTCAATTAATTGCTTTTCTATTTCATATCTAAGCATAATATGTAATGAATATGTTAATTCATCTGCTTCAACCCTAATTTTTGATGGTTTTGCCTTATTAATTGCAAGATAGAAATCATCAATTGATATATTTTTAAGGTTTTCTGGAAATGTTTCTACTAATTTATTGTAAATTGGTATCCAAAATTCCTTTGTTCTCGCTATGAGATTTTCGTAAAGTCTAGATTGGGATTCATGTATACCCATAGAGTTGCCTCCTCCTAGTACTGTATCCCAAATATCATCGCCTATATTTTGTTCGTATATAGAATGTCCTGTTTCATGTATAGTTCCAAATATGGAAGTTTGCAAAAAATCTTCATGATATCTTGTTGTCATTCTTACATCGTATTTATTTAATCCCATTGAAAAAGGATGCAAACTTTCTTTTAACATACCTCTATTGAAATCAAAACCTAAATATTCAGCAATAAACTTTGAAAATTCTTTTTGTTTTTCTGTATTATATTTTAATTTTAGTAATTTATCTGATATTTTGTTTTCTTTAGCTTTAATTTTTTCAATAAAAGGAACTAATTCCTTTTTTAATGTGTCAAAGAAAATATCTAGTTTTTTGACTGTGATATTAGGCTCATAGTCATCAAGAAGAGCATCGTAAGGGTGCTCATCATATCCTTTATATTCTGCATATTTTTTACTATATTTAACTATTTTTTCTAAATAAGGTTGGAATTTACTGAAATTATTTTCAGCTCTTGCTTCGCCCCATATTCCTTGTGCATTTGCAATAAGTTCTTGGTATTCTCTATATTCTGCAACAGGAATTTTTTTTATTCTTTCTATATCTTTTTGAGTTTCAATAACAGATTTTTTATCTATCTCATTTAATTTATCTAAATTTTTTCCTAAAAAATTAATAGCAGAAATAAATTTATCTTCAGTTAAAATATTATACTTTATTTCACTGTAAAAACCTAATAGTCTAGAAGCCCTTCTTATGCTTTCCTTTGGAGCACCGGTTTCTAAGTCCCAATGAACTATACTTTCTGAATGGTTATAATTCATAAGATCTATGAGTTTAGCTTTAAAATAGCTTAGATTTTCTGTCAATGTCTTCATTTTACCTCCTATAAACAAAGCGTTATATTGTAACTTAAGTTGTTGATATTTACAAGTAATAAATTTTTCTTGTAGGAGCAAATCTTAAAAGTTTTATTTTTTTGTTTTTATTAATACTCTCCATTTGTTACTTAAGTGTATGTAATAAAGTTTATGTATTTGCAAATAAGTTTTTAAATAACTTTAGTGAAGATATAAACATTTAACAGATTGCTATATAGGCCAATTATAATTTATATGAAAGACCTAAATAAACAAAATATGTATTATTAAAACTTGTTGTATAGTAGTCTACGTTACTATAGGATTTAGAATACTCGATAATTGAACTCTCTAAAGACAAGCTAAAATCACCAAACATAAGTATAAGTCCTAAAGCGGGTTTAATCTGTCTATAATATACAGGTTTTTCTCCATTATCTGCTAAAATAGGAAAATATATCAATGCATCTCCTTTCAGTGAAGCATAAATATCAAAATTCTTTGACTTTAAACCTGTTGTGAAGCCTAAATTACCACCTATAATAGGAATAGATAAGTATGCAGAAGAAAAAGTATCAAGATAAAAAAA
>JAMOQH010000062.1 GCA_027064085.1 bacterium
CGATGACTCAAACCAAGCTGTTGGTTCAGGAATCTACTTTTGTAGAATCTCAACAACGAAAGATAAATCCAGTAAAAAACTTATGCTTTTAAAATAGTAAGAAGTAAGAACGTCATCCTGAGTGGTCGGTTACTGCCGGATCTGTCGAAGGATGAAAAGTAATCATATTCCAAGTGGCTTAACAAAGCCACTTGGAATCATCTAAAAAGGATCATAATGAAAACTAAATTACTGTTATTCATTCTATTAATTATATTCTACACTACACTGTTTTCAGAAACTTTAGAAGTTAATCTTGATGGTTCTACTCCATACCAATCTATTCAATCTGCAATAAATGCTTCTGTAGATGCTGACACTGTTTTAGTACATCCGGGCACATATTATGAGAATATAAATTTTAACGAAAAAAGTATAACATTGGGGAGTTTATTACTTACAACCCAAGATGAATCATACATCAATCAAACAGTTATAGATGGCAATCAAGAAGGTAAAGTTGTACGTATTGAATCTGGTGAAAATGCTGTAATAAATGGATTAACTATAACAAATGGCAGAGTTGATAATTTTGATAATCTTGATGGTACTGGAAGTGGAGTTTTTGTTAAAGATTCCTCTCTACAATTAGCTAATAGTAATATACGTAACAATATTGCTAATAATGGTGGTGGTATTTGTGCATACAACTCATCAGTTCTTTTTCGTAATATTACATTAAGTAATAATTATGCTAGATTATCAGGTGGTGGTTTGTGTGGTGTATCATCTATTATAAATTTTGATGAAGATAACAGGTCAAATATATATCTAAATAGTGCTTCTAGGGGGGCAGATATTTATATAGCTAATAATCAAGGTAATTTAACTGTTTTTGCTGACACTTTGACAGTATTTGAGCCAGATATCTTTTTTTGTTGCTCAATTAATAGTGGTGGTGTAACAAATCAAATAACAATCAATCAACTTAATTCTAAAATATCCCCAATAGATACAGATATTTATGTTTCTCCACTAGGTGATGACAACAATGATGGTTTAACGGAAAATACACCATTTAAAACTATTCGCCAAGCACTTATACATACAAAACCAAATTCAGAAAATCTCAATACGATCAATTTATTATCTGGTACATATTCTGAAAGCACAAATGGTGAGATGTACCCCTTTACTTTACGAGATTATACTACTATATGCGGTGCAGATGTTAATGAAGTAATTTTAGATGCTGATGAAACTAATATATTCATAGATCGTTACTCTGTAAATTGTGCGATTGAAAACGTAATTATTTTAAATAGTTACAATGAGACTTTAATATCATCTTTTTTTAAATGGGATTATTTTCAAAATTCAAATAATAATTTTACTCTAAATAATGTTAAAATCCTAAGTGCTAGTGATGAATATGGTGTTCTAAGTATTGGTGATCTTAATGTAACCTTCAATAAGGTAGAGTATAAAAATAATAATTGCCCAATTGGAGGTATAACAAATTATTCTGACAATCAATTATCTCATAAAGTTATAAATTGCACATTCACTAATAATCTAGGTACTATAGGCATAGGCAGTAGTACCAATGCAACTCTCAGAGATTCTGTTCAAATATTAAACTCGCTATTTGATAATAACTATAATGATAATATTGAGTGGGGTTCAGGTGGATCATCTTTAGCTATTGGCAGTAAATCTATCACTGATATTGTAAATTGTACATTTGCAGATAATATTTACGATCAGCCAGACAATGGTGGTGCAATATTAATTAAGGGTTCGGCTATTGATGTTAATATTTATAACTCCATTCTGTATAATAATACTCCTTATAACGCTTTTGTAGTTAATCAAAACACTTGGCCAATAGGCTTGAATGTGCATTATTCCTTAGTCGATAATGGTGAAGAAAGCATATCTGCCCAAAATACTGATTTTTATTATGGTTTAAACAATATTGATGTTGATCCTCTATTTATGGGAGGTGAAGCATTGTATCCCTATGCCCTATCCGCAGATTCACCTTGTATTGATGCCGGTACTTTAGATATACCAGAGTGGATAGAACTGCCTGAATTTGATTTAGCTGGTAATCCTCGTATTTCAGGTGAGTCAATTGATATGGGTTGTTATGAGTACACACCATCTGCTCCTCCAAATAATTTAGTAATTGATGCAGAGACCGGTGTTCTTTTCTGGTCTCCACCAAATTACGAATATCCTCTGAGCTATAATTTGTATTTAAATGACGAATTCATCGATAACATTAATGCTGATATCTTCCTATATGACTTTTCAAATAATCTGGAAGTAAATCAAGAATACAGTGCTGGTGTTTCCGCAGTATATCCAAGTGCTGAATCAATAATTACAGAAATAGAATTTATTTATGAACCAGTTTTTGGTAGTAATAATGAAGTTCCAATTGTAGAAAGTAAAATTTCAAACTATCCAAATCCATTCGGTTCAAATTCTTTAGGTAGAAGTTCAGCTACAACTATCAAGTTTATCTTAGCCGAGGAAGGTAATATTGAGTTAGCAATTTACAATATAAAAGGTCAGAAAGTTAAAAACCTGATGAAAGCTTACTCAGGTCGTGGAGTTTTCGAAATGGAATGGAATGGTACTAATAATAATAATAACAAAGTTTCAAGTGGAACATATCTTATTAAAGCTGAGCTAGATGGTGAAGTTATAACAACCAATAAAATGACAGTTGTTAAATAACCTATTTTTTATATTAAATATTAATGTAATTGAAGATGATGCGACTAACATAGCTATGCCGCTCAGCAAAG
>JAMOQH010000063.1 GCA_027064085.1 bacterium
AAAAAGTAATAAGAAATTATTGAAAATAATCGGAGGAATTATAAAAATGATAAAAGAAAAATATATGCCATTGTTGTTATCACTCCAATTTGGTTGTATAAGAACAATAACTATATACGGTCGTTGGCGGTAATGTAATAATGGTAATAAAATAACAAATTTATTAATCTTAAAAGGAGAAAATATGGGTCTAAAAGTTGAAGGTTGTAGTGGTGAAAAATATTCATTTGAAGGACCATACAGAAATACAAATGATTTAGAAGATCGTTCTGGTGTCTATCTCATAATTTGTTATGTTGATGAGAAATACTACCCTATTGATGTTGGGGAATCAAAAAATGTTAAATCAAGAGTAGAAACTCATGACAGAGCGCAGTGTTGGAAAAAGAATTGTAAAAATGAAATAATGTATTCAGTTTACTACACACCAAACAAGCAACAACCAGGTAGAAAAGAAGTTGAACAGGATATTCGATGCAAATACAGTTTACCTTGTGGCGATAGATAAATTTTAAAAAAATGAAAGAAGATATTAAAGACATTTTTCAAAATATAAATGAATGGTTAAAATTTGCCGAAGCAAAACATGCTGGTTTAATTGTGTTAAACAGTGGTATTATTTTTGGAATTTTAAGTGTTTATAAGGACTATAAAACAATCATTGATTGGCATATTATTTTACTAATAATAATTTTCATTGGTATTTCCATAATATTATCACTCATATCATTATTTCCTATTACAAATAATGATACTAAAAATAAGAATAAAAATGTTCCTATTAATTTATATTTTTTTGGTTCTTTATCTAAATTAAATGAAACTGATTTTAAGAATGAACTTTTAAAAACAAATGCAAATTACAAGTTTGATAAATTTGAAAAAGATATTATAAACCAAATAATTATTAATTCAAGAATTGCAACAAGAAAATATAAATTATTCATTTTTGCTATATGGGCTACTACGATAGGTTTTATCTTACCAATAGTAAATATCATTATTAAATTATGGCACTAAAAGAAGATATAGAAAATAAAGTTAATTCGTACTTTAATGAACCTTACAAAGTTGAAGAAACAACGATTATTCCAGATACTGATTATTCAAAACTTACATTTGGAAATAAAGGGTTAACTGCTGAACTTGCTTTTTTATTTGTTGACATTAGAAAATCAAGTGAAATGCATAGCACTTATGGATTTGCTAATGCTGCAAGAATATATCAAAGTTTTCACGATATATGCGTAAGAATTATTACTTACTTTAATGGAAATATTAGATCATTTGATGGTGATAGGGTTATGGGAATATTTGCTGGTGGAAGTAAATGCACGAATGCTGTTAAATCTGCGATGAAAATCCGTTGGGCAGTTGATAAACTTCTTTCACCTCATATAAAAAAGCCTATAAAAATTGGTTGTGGCATTGATTTCGGGAAAACATTAATAATTAAGGTAGGAAAAGGGCGAGATGATAATAACAAAGATTTGGTATGGGTTGGTCAAGCAAGTAATTATGCTGCACATTTATCAGATATTGGGAATAACTCAATAGTAATAAGTGAAAGAGTTTATAATAGAATTGGGGCTTCTGTTAAATGGAAAAATGAAGAAGAAAAAGTAGAAAATATGTGGAAATACGAATATTTGACATTAAAAAATGAAAGAAAAATAAAAATTTATAAATCTAATTATAGATGGGGGATTTAAAATTATGAATATAGAAAAGACACAAATGCCTGAACATTTCAGAGATATTATTCAAACTCAAATTGAAATATTTAATCAGGGAAGTTCAATCACTTTTCGGAATGAAATTCCTGACACAACTGAAATTCCAATTAATAATCCAAATCATTGGTTAAGGATACCTGATGTTATTTGTGTCTTTGTAGATATGCTCGGGTCAACAAAATTAAGTGCCACAAAACATGAAAAAGGAACAGCGAGAGTTTATCAACTATTTACAAACACAGCAGTAAGATTATTTCATGAGTTAGATGCTCCATATATTGATGTCAAAGGAGATGGAGTTTTTGCTCTATTTAATTCTAATCAAATATATAGAGCATTAGTTTCAGCGGTGAATTTTAAAACATTTGCTGAACTTGAATTTGTTCCAAGAATAAAAAATTTAACAAATATTGATATAGGTTGTCACATTGGTATTGATCAAAAAACAGTTCTTGTAAGAAAAGTAGGATTAAAAAGAAGTAATGGAAGAACAGATAGACAAAATGAAGTATGGGCGGGTAAACCGGTAAATATGGCTTCAAAACTTGCATCATTAAGTTCTCATAAACAATTATATGTGTCTGATAGATACTTTTCTAAATTGAAGGATGAAAAGGCATTAAAATCATGTGGTTGTCCTGATGATAAAGTTGTTGATTTATGGCAAGAAGTTGATGTTTCAAATAAAGATTACTTTGACTTTGATTTAGCATACTTTTTAGAAAGTCATTGGTGTAAAATACATGGTAAAGAATATATAGAATACTTATTAAGTTTAGATAAATAAAACACTACCGCCAACAATGCATATAAGGCATTGGGAGATAAGTGGTTAAATTAAAAGAGATAAACATAAATAAACGGCATAGTAAATTGAAAGTTAGGTGTTCCATAACGCCCAACGCATCATATGCTCACCGTTGAATAAAAAACTTGAATTAATTGAAAATCGTTAAAGATAATGAAATTGATTCCAGAAAGAATAGGCGTAACACACAGCTCCACATCCTTCGGCGTGGCAACTGCCATCTGTTAAGTGATTTAGTGCC
>JAMOQH010000064.1 GCA_027064085.1 bacterium
AATAGTAAAAATTATAAAAAAGCTGAAAAATTAATAAAAAAAGCTAAGAAAAAAGAATATGGTAAAAAAAATGCTCTTTTATATTATTTAAATTTAGGGTGGGTGTATCATTTATCTGGAGACAGTAAGAGTGCTGAAGAGCTATTTACAGAAGCAGATAGAACAATAGGGGAATTATTTACTAAGCATACATCAGATGATATTGCATCTGTTGTAGGTAATGATAATAATCTACCTTTTAGAGGTGAAGATTTTGAAAAAATTATGCTTACCATTATAAGGACACTAGATTATTCTTTAGCAGGTAATTTAGAAGATGCAAGAGTTGAAGTATTAAAGATTGGTAGAAGAATGAAATTCTTAAATCAACAAAGAAAAAATAAGAAGGCTACTTACACTGAAGATGCCTTAGCTCATTATTTATCTGCGTTAATTTATGAATCAGATAATGAGGATAATCAGGCCTATATTGCATATCTTGATGCTTATAAGTTTTATAAAAAATACCAAGCCAAATATGGTGTTGAATATTTAAAATCTAGATATTTATCAGGTAGTACATACAATAAAAAATATGTAAATGGCTATATCACAGACTATGCAAGAAGTTATCAGTTAAAGGTACCTCTTTTTATAAAGCAATCATTAAAAAGATTAATGAAGGAATATGCAAATGGTTCTGATTTAGCAATATTAGAAAAGGAATTAGCAAATGTAAAAGAAATTTCAAATTCTGATTATAAAAAAATGGGGCAACTTATTTTTGTTCACTATAATGGTTATGCTCCCAAAAAAGTTCCCGTAAGATTTAGAATTAACCCTTCAAAATATGGCAGAGCTGATATCACATCCAGTATTGACATGGAATATCCTACTTTCAGATTAAGGTATCATCACATTGCCTATGCTAAAGTAAATATTAATGGTAAAACTTATATTACTGATATAGTAGAACCAATAGATAGAATTGCAGTTGTTGATTTAATGGATAGAATTGGCGGAATATGGGCAAAAATGATTGCAAGAAGAATTGCAAAATATGCAGCATCACAGGTAGCAGGAGCTGCAACTGGTGATAAAACATTTGCATTACTTGGAAATTTAGCATCAAATTTATCAGAACAAGCTGATTTGAGGTCTTGGAGGATAATACCTGCAGAAATAGGAATGGTACCTATTTCATTACCTCCGGGAACCTACACAGCAACAATAACATTCCACAGTCTTTCAGGTACAATACTTGATAAGACTACAATTAATAATATTAAAATATCACCTAATAAAAAAGTATTTAAAATGTACAGAACTATTAGGTAAAGGAGGATATTATGTTTAAAAAGATAATTATATCAACTGTTCTTGCTGGTAGTTTCTTGCTACTTCCATCTTGTGGAAGTACAAGAAGAACTACAAGAAAAGAACCTAAATTTACCCCAAGAAGAGACTATAGCCAATCTCATAGCCATGCAGGAGCAACAGATCCACTTAACAGAAAGCATAAAAAAGCAGAAGTAAAAGTTCAAACGGGAGCAAAACCAGCGTGGGTTGATGGAGGAAGTTCAGAATTTCCGTCATACAAATATTTAACAGCAGTTGGTTTTGCCAAAACAAGAAAACAGGCTGAAGAAAATGCAAGAATGGAAATGTCACAAATTTTTAATACAAAAATTAAAGCAACAAGAGATTCAGTTAAGCATGCCCACGCTATTAGACAGGATGGTAAAGTTAAATTATCAGAAATGGAGTTTAATGCAGAAACTAAAATTCATAATGAAACAGAATCTATTTTTGCAGGTCTTGAGTTAGCAAGATACTGGAAAAATGACAAAGGAACAATTTATGTTCTAGCTTTAATTGATAAAGCTAAAGTTACTCCTCCATTAAAAGAAAAAATAGGAAAACTTGACAACATTATAGAAAAACTTATTACAGAAGCTAAAAACTCCCAAGATAAACTTGCTAGAATCACCAAATTAAATAAAGCATTAAAAAAAGCTATATTAAGAGAATATTATAATGCACAAATTGCCATTATGTCTGCACATGGTCAAACTATTAAAACAGAATATGATGTAGATACAATCGCTCATATGCTTGACTTACAACTAGAAAACCTTAGTGTTGAGGTATCCGTTTCAGGAGCAGGAAATAAAACAATTAAATACGCAATTGTTAAAACTCTTGGAGACCTTGGAATTAAAGTTAATAGTAACTCTGTAACTGCCAAACTTGATGAATTTGAAGATTTTGGTGAGGATAATACTGCCAAACAATCTAATTTTAGTAAAAATTCAGATATTGTTATTATGGGTGAAGTATCATTTGAAGCTTTAGACAGAGGTGATGAGTATAAATGGGTAACAAGCCAAGTAAATTTATCGATTAAAAATAATAAAACAAACAAAATATATAATTCAGTTACTGTTTCACAAAAGATAAGAAGAAATACTTTACAAGATGCAAAAAGAATGGCAGGATTAAAGTTAGTAAAAAAATTAATGGAAAAATTAAATTCAAATCTTGTTTCAATAATTGGTTCTGAAAAAAAATAAGCTTGTAATGTTTTTACAGGTACTTTAATTATTAATTAACTCCATTTTTAACCCAATTATAAAAAAAATATTCAGCTATTTAACATAAACAAATAAAGAGAGTATAAAAATCACAAAATTAAAATTTTATATGAATAAAATCCAATAGATACCGTCTATTATATAACTGTTTTGTTTTGGAGGACTTATGTTTAATAAATTATTAATTATACTTTTAGCGATATTCATGTCG